>JBQTJK010000077.1:0-15216 GCA_052387215.1 Caulobacteraceae bacterium | reverse complement strand
GTCTGGGAATACAATATCGAGCGCTCGAAGATTTGCGCCAAGGGCCTCTTCATCGAGATCACTTGTACGCCGGCCTACGAGCCGGTCTGGATTGCCGAACCGCCCAACGCTGAACCGACCATGGAAGAAATCCAGTCCCGCAGCGAAGCGGTTGGCCGCGAAGTGATGACCCTTTGGAACGCCGTCTGCGAAGACGCCCGCACCCGCGCCACAAACGACGAAGAGCGAGATATGACGTGCGCGATGGAGTGAAGCACGGAGCGCCGGCGTCCTCGCCCGCGTAACCTTTCAGCGTGGGGGGCCGATGCCAGCCCAAACGAAGCCCCCCGCGCGGACGCCCGCGCGACATATGTTCAGCGCAACTTCCACACCGCGGCGCGCTTCACTTCCGCATCCTCCAGCGCCAGCGTAACCGGAATGTCGTACGCCGCGATTTGATCGAGCTTGTCCCCCGGCAAGTAGTTGCGGCCCGGATCACCGATCAGCACCGCCTTGCCCGCCGCTTGCTGGTCGATCAGCCACGCCAGCACACGCGGGGCGAGATCGCGATCGTAGAAGAGATCGCCGACAAGAAGGACCTCCGCCTCTGTCGCCGCTCCGACGGGATCGGCGCCACTCGTCTTTATGCTGACGCCATTGAGATCGGCGTTCAGCACCGCAGCGTGCGAGGCAAACGCGTCGATATCAACCGCCAGCGCTGACGCCGCGCCCGCCTTCATCGCCGCAATCGCCACAAGCCCCGAGCCCGACGCGACATCGAGCACGCACTTGCCGCGCACGATGTCGCCATGATCGAGCACGTAGCGCGCCAAAGCCTGCCCGCCGGCCCAGGCAAATGCCCAGAACGGTGGCGGCAAGCCAAGTTCGCCCAGCTGTTCTTCCGTCAGTTCCCACAAGCTCACCGCATCATCGGCCAGATAAAGCGAAAGCTCCGGCACGTGGGTCGGCGCCAGCACGCGCGTGTTTTTGCGGATGAAAGCAGGAATGTCGGAGATCAAGTCTCCACCCATCCCCGGATTGGCCGCAGGCCAAGTCCGGGGCCCATAACCACCGATGGTTGGAGCCAAAGCGATGTCGCTGTAGCGCGCACAAGATCACCCGTTGCGTTTATGGGTCCCGGACTGCGCTTCGCGCATCCGGGAATGGGTGTCTAGGCTGGAACGATCTGTTGTTTGCTCGACGCTTCGCTAAGCACGCTGTAATAATCCGGCGAAATGTGCATGCGCGACCAGTAGCCCTTGTCCATCAGCGTATTGTGTAGGCTTTGCAGCCGATAGCACGGCACGTGCATGAACACGTGATGTTCGCCGTGGAAGTGCACCCAATAGGGCGCGATGAACAGGCGCTCGAACACGTTCGCCAGCGTCGTGCGCGCGTGCGTGAACGGATCGTCGTTGGTGTCGACGACGGCGTGTTCGGCAATGTTGCGCAGGCGCGTGACGAGCGGATACCACGTCGCCATTGGCACGATCCACAGCGCGAAATAAGCCCACCAATAGCCGGCGAGCGTAAGCGCTGCGAGTAGAAGCGCATTGAAGATGAGGAAGTGCGCCGTGGTCGGATTGACGATCTGGCCGCGTTCCAGATTGCCGAATAATTGCATGCGGCGCTGCTTAAAGAAGGTCTGCCCCGTCAGGTCGCGCACGATCTTGCGAAACAGCGACGCGCGCGTGACCGGGAACGGCGCCGACAGCACCAGATCAGGATCTTCCGGCTGCTCGGTATATTTGTGATGCTTCAGGTGATAGTCGCGGTAGGCATGCAACCGCGCGCCAACGGGAGCGGCGCACAACCATTCGCCAACCCAGTTGTTGACTTTCATGTTGGGATGCAGCGCCCCGTGGGCCGCGTCGTGCATGAGAATGGCGACGCCGAGCTGCCGGGCGCCGACCAGCATCACGGCGAGCACATAGGTCAGCGGGTTCGGCCACGCAACGAACATCGCGCCCGCCGCAAAGATCAGCCCCCACGCGCTCGCCACGAGCAGCAACCCTCGCCAGGACGAACGCGCGGAGAACCGCGCCCATTCTTGGGGCGCGAACACCTCTTTGGGATCGATCCGCGCAACGGCCGGCATGGGGTCGATCTAGCCCAAAGCGTTTCCGATTTCACCCATCCACCTATTCCCAGGCGATGCGTAGCATCGAGCCCGGGACCCATAGCCGCCGATGTCGGGGGTGAGGCTCTAACTCCGAAAGGTCGTGTTTATGGGTCCCGGGCCTGCGGCTGCGCCGCATCCCGGAATGGGTGGTCAACTTACTGGCTCAGACATCTGGAACACGCGCCTGAGCCCAGCTTCGCCGACGCGCGTGAATTCCAGCACCCGGCTGCCGCGACGTTGTTCCGCCCAACCGCGGTCGAAGATCTCATCGAGGATGGCCGCGCCCAGGGCCCCGGCGATGTGATGCCGGCGCACGCTCCAGTCGAGGCAAGCCCGGCAGAGCGGACGCGCGCCTTGCTCGAGTTCCTCGATATCGACGCCGAACGTCTGCACCTTGATGCGACCAAGCTTGGTCAACGTGAACGTCTTCTCCGGGCCGGAGACGAGCCACTTGTTCCTGATGAAGGCGTCATAGAGCGCCACGCCAAGCTCGCCCGCAAGATGGTCGTAGCACACGCGGGCGCGCCGCAGCGCCGGTTCCTTCGGCCCCGGTCGCGTGCGCAGCGCCTTCGCGCGCGCCGCGACGCCCATCAACGTCTCGAGCAATCCGGCAACGTCAGCGTCCGCCAAGCGGTAGTAACGATGCCGGCCCTGCGCTTCGACCGCGACCAAGCCGCCATCGACCAGTTTCGACAAGTGCGAACTCGCCGTTTGCTTGGTCACGCCGGCTTCGAGCGAAAGCTCGCTCGCGGTAAAGGCATCGCCGTTCAACAGCGCCGTCAGCATGTTGGCGCGGGCGGGATCGCCGACCATGGCGGCGATGGCTGCGATGTTGGGGCCGTCTCTCATAGGATGGTTCGATCATAATCGAACCATGGGCGGGGCGCAATCCGCTAGGGTTGGCGCCGATGGAGGCCAGTCATGCTGACATGCTGTATTCGTTACGAAATCGATCCGTTCAAGAAATCGCAGTTCGAGCAATACGCACGCGTCTGGGGAGAAGCCATTCCCCGCTGCGGCGCCGATCTGATCGGCTATTTTTCGCCACATGAAGGCTCCGCAACCCTCGCTTACGGGTTGTACAACATAAAGAACCTTGCCGCCTATGAGGAATATCGCGCCCTCCTCGCCGCCGATCCCGCCGGGCGGGAGAATTACGAATTCGCCAAGCGCGAACGCTTCATTCTGCGCGAAGACCGCACCTTCCTGAAACTCTGCTCGCGATGATCGCCGTCATCTTCGAAGTCGAACCTGCCGATCGAGAAGCGTACTTCCGCATCGCCGGACAGTTGCGGCCATTACTGGACAAGATAGATGGGTTCATCTCGATCGAGCGCTTCCAGAGCCTGAATGACGAGAACGCATCCTCTCGCTCTCATTCTGGCGCGACGAAGAAGCGGTGGCGCAGTGGCGCAACATCGAAGTCCACCGCGCCGCGCAAAGCGCAGGCAGGGCGCATATTTTTCGTGACTATCGCCTCCGCGTCGCTCACGTCGTGCGCGACTACGGCATGCATGAGCGGGATGAGGCGCCGAAGGATTCGCGCGTCGAGTACGGATGACAATATGGACCGCCGGCGCCCTCGCCGGCATGGTCAAATTGCACGGCGGCTCAACCTCCGGCGGAGTTGCCGTCGGGGGCCGTCCACCCCATCATATTAAATCTTACTCTGCTCCGGCGTCTGCGTGTCGATGTAGCGCCACAGATGCCACGCCGCGGCGCTGCGCCAAGGCGCCCAGCGTTCGCCGTACTTGTCCAATTCCTTGGGTGTAAAACTGCGCCGGAACAGTTTCTCCGCGCCCTTGCGTACGCCAAGATCGTCCGCCGGCAACACGTCCGGCCGCCCGAGCGTGAACATCAGATACATCTCGACCGTCCAGCGCCCGACCCCGCGCGCCGCCGTCAGCCGCTCGATGATTTCGTCATTGGTCATGCGCGAAAGCTTGCGCGCTTCGGGAATGACGCCCTCGATCCGCTTCAGCGACACATCCTTCAGCGCCGCGATCTTCTGCCGTGACAGCCCCGCGCCACGCAGTGCTTCCGGTGGCGCTTCCAGCAAATCCGCCGGATCGGGATGCTCCTTCTCTGGGAACAGCGCGATCATCCGGCCGTGGATCGTGCCCGCCGCCTTGCCTGAGAGCTGCTGGTACACCACTGCGCGCACCAATGCGCGGTACGGGTCTTTGCTCTTGGCGAACTTGGTCGGATAGGGGTCATGATTGCCGACGACGCGGGCGAAGCGCTTGCACACTTGGCTCAGGTGCTCTTCAGCTGCGCCCATCTCACACTCCCAGCGACGGCCGTATGGTCCGCCAGATGGGTTCGAACGCAAACGCCAGCAAGACCGCCGCCCCGATCGTTGCATTGAACTTGAACGCGCCAAGCGCCGTTTCCGGACGTGTGTCGTCCACGCCCGCGAGCATCGGCCACATCATCAGCGCGCCGACGAGGCTAAGGGGCAGCGCCACCCAGAGCCCCGCGCCTGACATCGCGCCCGCCGCCGCCCAAAGCGCCAGCGCCGCGATGTAGAACACGCTCGTCCACATGCGCCATTTGTCCGCGAACAGCCGCGCAGTCGAGCGCACGCCCACCAACGCGTCGTCCTCGCGATCCTGCAGCGCGTAGATGGTGTCGTAGCCGATGGTCCACATGATGCAGCCGGCATAGAGCGCGAACGCTTCCTGTGGCACGACGCCGGTTTCGTAGGTGGAGGCTGCAGCGCCCACCAACGCGCCCCACGAAAACACGATGCCGAGCCAGGCCTGCGGCCACCACGTGATCCGTTTCATCAGCGGATAGAGCGCCACCAGCGGCAACGCGATCAGCGACACGATCTGCGCCAACGGCGGTAGCAACAGCAGAGCAACCAGACCCAGCAAACACTGCGCGAACAGCCAGACCCAAGCCGCCTGCAGCGAAACGGCCCCTGATGGCAGCGGCCGCAGCCGAGTGCGCTCCACCTTTGCATCGATGTCGCGATCCAGAATGTCGTTATACGTGCAGCCCGCGCCGCGCATGGCGATGGCGCCCAGCACGAACGCCAACGCAAACCGCAAGTCTTCCCAATAGAACCCGTACCCCGTGCGCGCGACAGCGATGCCCATCAGGCACGGCAACAGCAGCAACTGCCACCCGATCGGCCGGTCCAAGCGCGAAAGCTGCGCATACGGCTTCCAAGCGCGCGGCAGTGCATCCGTCCAATGTTGCTTCAGCGCATCGGCGGGTTTCAATTCGCTCACATTGGCGTAATGCGCGGCGCTTTTCCTTTACGCAAGGCGACACAAGCGCTACGTCAACCGTCCTTCGGAGAAAGCTGAATGACCACCCGCCTCAAATAAATACGGCGCCGCGAACGGTCGCCGCGGAGCCTCGAGGAAGCGCTAGCCGCCTCGGCTCCAAATCCCCGATCTCATTACGGGAAAGCGGGAGACTTCGTTCGCCGAGCCGTGTTGCGGGTGATTTCGCGCCTTCAGCGTTTCGCTTCCAGCACTTGGTTCCCATTTTCAGTTTCGCCACGCCGCGCCCGCGCGGCCGCGATCCATCGGTATTCAAATGAGCGACGCATACGACATTGATGACGACAAGGAAGGCGGCCAGCGCAAGGCCAGCTTGCGCCAAGTGGCCGCCTTCATGTGGAAGCACTGGTGCAAACAGCCCGGCAAGCTCGCGTTGTTTGGCGGATTCTTCGGCTTGGCCGTTGCGGCGGAGCTTGCGATTCCGCTCGCCTCTGCGCGCTTGGTGGAAGCTCTATTGGCAGGGCCGACGGACGCGGGCATGCGCAACGCGACTTGGGGCTTTGGCTTGGTCGCGCTGTTGGCGCTCGTCTTTTACATGGCGCGCAATATTGGGGTGCGCTTCTGGATTCCGTTCGCCTCGAACAACATGGAGCGCATCGTCACCGACGGCTTCCGCGATGTGCAGCGCTTTTCATCCGATTGGCACGCCGATAATTTCGCCGGCGCGACCGTCCGGCGCGTGTCGCGCGCAATGAACGCCTACGACCAGATCTCGGACACCATGGTCTGGTACATGCTGCCCGCTGCCGCCGTGCTGATCGGCGTGACCGTACTGACCGCCGTGCAATGGCCGGTGATCGGCCTTTTCACCGGCGTTGCCATCGCGGCGTTCCTGCTCTCGGCGTACCTGATGGGTCGCTTCTACATCGCCGACGCTCTGCGCCGTTATATCAGGGCAGACACCGAGATCGGCGCCGCGTTGGCGGACGCTGTGTCGTCGAACGCGACGGTGAAATCCTTCGGCGCCGAGGCGCGGGAGCAGAACCGGTTCGACGCGGTCGTTGGCGTTTGGCGTGTCGAGGCCAATCGCACGTGGCGGCGCTGGACCGACTCCTGGGTGCTGCAGAACATGCTGCTGTTCTTGCTGCAGGCGGGGCTGCTTGGGCTCGTGCTGCTCGAATGGAGCAGAGGCCGTGCAACGCCGGGTGACGCGGTGTTCGCGATTACCTCGTTCCTGCTCGTGTCCGGCTATCTGCGGACGCTGGGCGAGAACGTGCAGAACCTGCAGAAGGGCATCGCTGATATCGAGGACGTCGTCGCTTACTCGCTTGAGAAGGCAGAGGTGGTGGATCGAGCCGATGCGCGGGGCTTCGAGCCAAGCGCGGGTCAGGTCGCGTTCGATGCCGTGTCATTCGGCTACAAGAACGCGGCCGAGGCGCTCTACAGCGATTTCTCCTTGGAGATCGCCGCGGGCGAGACCGTCGCGCTCGTCGGCCCCACGGGCTCTGGCAAATCGACGTTCGTGAAACTGGTGCAGCGTCTCTACGATGTTGATGCGGGCGCCATCCGCATCGACGGCCAGGACGTGCGTTCGGTGACGCAAGCCAGCTTGCGGCAGAGCATTGCGCTCGTGCCACAGGACCCGGCGCTGTTCCACCGTTCGCTCAAGGAGAACATCGCCTACGCCAAACTCGGCGCTTCGATCGAGGAGATCATAGACGCCGCCAAACGCGCGCGCGCGCACGATTTCATCGAGAAGCTGCCGTTCGGCTACGACACCGAAGTCGGCGAGCGCGGTGTGAAGCTCTCGGGCGGCGAACGCCAGCGCGTGGCGCTGGCGCGCGCGTTCCTGGCCGGCGCGCCGATCCTGATCTTGGATGAAGCGACATCTTCGCTCGACGTGGAAACGGAACGCGACGTACAGGCGGCGATGGCGGAACTGAAGCAGGGCAGAACCACGATCGTGATTGCTCACCGGCTCTCAACCGTGCGCGAGGCCGACCGCATCCTCGTCTTCAACCAAGGCCGCATCGTCGAGCAAGGCAAGCACGCCGAACTCATCTCCGCGCGCGGTCTCTACGCCAAGCTCAACGCCATGAGCCGCGGCGAGATGCTGGCGGACGAGGCGGCGTAGCGGAACCGCCAGCGCCCGGCCGAAGCTCGAAGAGCGAAGGCGGATCGCCGGCGGTTCAACTTACTCGAGTTGCTCAACGCCTTCGAGTTTCGAGAGATCGCGGTCGAAAGTGCAAAGAGGCGTGTGTTGTGCCTTGCGCGCGATTTCCAGAATCAAGCAGTCCGAGAACGACACGCCTTTTTGCGTGCGAAACGCTGTCAGCGCCTCTTTTGCGGCATCCGTATCCTGCAGGACAATCGTGTCGTGGTTCAATAGGACTTCCACGATATCAGCGATCTCATCGCGGCTACGACCGAAATAGGTTTTCAGCACCCACGTTGCTTCGGCGAGAACGACATTCGACACCCACGCGCCGTTCGCGATAGCGCGCACCGCGGCGTCTGTTTGTCGGCGATCGTCGCGCGCGATGACGCGAACAAGCACATTTGTGTCAATCGCGCGCACGGCGGCGGCGTCCGCGCCCGTAGCGCTCAATGATATACGCTTCGATTGCCTTCTTCACGTCCACTGGCGGTCCCGACGGCGGCCCATTGGGAAAGGCCGCCTTGTGCAGATCCTCGTTCGTGTATTTGCCGGCTCGCTTGAGTACCACCTTGTCGCCCTCGTCAACCCACTCCACCATCGAGCCCGGCTCGACGCCGAGCTTCTTGCGAATGGCGGCGGGGATCGAGATTTGGCCCTGAGCCGTAATCTTGGACTTGATGTTCATCCGCCTTACATTACCAGGGTAATGACTATCGGTCAAATCGAGCGTTCAATATGCGCACGCCTCGAACACGCGCCGCACATCGCCGCCCCATTCAGTGCGGTAGCGTTCGATCAGGCGCTCCGCCGGCGTGAAGCCGCTGGCGGCGATGTCGTCGAGCTCGCCGAGGAAGTGCGTTTCGTCCTGGCCCGCACCATCTGCGCGCGCACGTGACTTCAGGCCTTGCCGCGCGATTGCCAACGCCGCTTGCGCAATGTCTTGCGCCGAGTTGCCACGGATCGGCGCGCGCAAGCCGAGCACCGGCACGGCGCGGCGCAGGCTTTCGCGATCTTCCGCCGTCCAGCTCTTCACCAGCGACCACGCTGCTTCGAGCGCGGCGTCGTCATACAGGATGCCAGCCCAGAACGCCGGTAGCGCGCAGAGTCGCGACCAAGGCCCCGAATCCGCGCCGCGCATTTCGAGATACGTCTTCAGCCGCACTTCCGGGAAGATCGTCGTTAGGTGATCTTCCCAATCCTTATCCGTTGGCCGCTCGCCAGGCAGCGCCGGCAGCTTGCCGTCCATGAAAGCGCGGAAGCTCTGGCCCGACGCGTCGATATACCTCCCGTCGCGATAAACGAAGTACATCGGCACATCGAGCGCATACTTGGCGTAGCGCTCAAAGCCCATGCCGTCCTCGAACACGAACGGCAGCATGCCGGTGCGATCGGGATCAGTGTCGCTCCAGATGTGCGCGCGATAAGAGAGGAAGCCGTTGAGCCGGCCTTCCGCAAAGGGCGATGCGGCGAACAATGCCGTCGCGATCGGCTGCAGCGCGATCGACACGCGAAACTTCTTCACCATGTCGGCTTCGGAGCCGAAATCCAAATTCGTTTGCACCGTACATGAGCGGAACATCATCTGCCGGCCCAACCGGCCGACCTTCTGCATGTAGTCCCGCATGATCTTGTAGCGGCCCTTCGGCATGATCGGGATGTCGTCCAGCGACCACAGCGGCTGGAAGCCGACGCCCAGAAAGGCGATGCCCATGCCGTCGCAAATCGTGCGCAGCTGCGCGAGGTGCGAACCGGTTTCGGCGCACGTCTGATGCAGATGCTCAAGCGGCGCGCCGGAGAGTTCGAACTGGCCGCCCGGCTCAAGCGTGATCGAAGCGTTCTCTTGCTTCAACGCGATGACGTTCTCACCCTCATAGATGCGCTCCCAGCCGTACTTGTCGGCGAGCGCATTCAAAAGCGCGCCAATGCCGCGCTCGCCCTCGTAGGGGACGGGCTTCAGCGTGTCTCGATAGAAAGCGAACTTCTCGTGCTCGGTGCCGATGCGCCAGTTGGAGCGGTCGGGCTTTGAGCCCTTTTCCAAATGCGCGACGAGATCGCGAAACCCCGTCAGCACGGGAGACTTGTCTTTCGCTTTGGCCAAGCTTTTCCTCCCGGGCTGGCTCTTGTGCGGCGCATGTAAGGTTTCGCAACGTAATCGCAAGCGGTTACGCCCCGCGCCAGTCGCCCCAAACCGATTGGATCACGCTTAATGCTGCGATCACCGCTGTCTCCGCGCGCAAGATGCGCGGTCCGAGCGACACCGGAATGACGTAAGGCAATGCGCGCAGCAGGTGTCTTTCCTGCTGCGTGAAGCCGCCTTCCGGACCGATGAGCAATGCTAGCGACTCCCCGCCCCCTTGCGGGGCGGGGTGGGGGGTGGGGGTGACGGCGGCGCGCTTTCCTGAGAGCACACCGCCCGCACCCCCCTCTCTGCCCTCCCCCGCAAGGGGGGAGGGGCGCAAGTTCTGCAACGCTTCGGCAATAGGTCGCGCCCTTCCTTGTTCTCCGCCCCACGGTGCGCTCACTTCGTCGCCCGCTTCATCCGCATAAATAAGCGGACGCGTCTCATCCCAACCATCGAACGCCTTCACCAGCGGTAGGACTTCGCAAATCTCAGGCGCATCGAAGCGCTCCGTTTGCTCCGCTGCTTCCCGCGCGATCGCCTGCAAGCGATCGACCCGCACCGTTTCCGCGATCGTGCGCTGCGTCACGACAGGCCGTATCCGCCGCACGCCAAGCTCCGTCGCCTTCTCGACGATCAAATCCGTCGCGTGCCGTTTCACCGGTGCGAACAGCAGATCGAGATCCGGTGTTGAGCGCGCCTCACGCAGCAGCGCTTCAACAACCATGCTCATGCCGCGCTTCGTTTTTCCGCTCACACGAGCGCGCCACTCACCGTCCCGCGCATTGAAGGGACGAAGCGCATCGCCGACCTCGAGCCGCAACACCGCACCGACATGGCGCGCCTGCGCCTCGTCCAGCGCGACCTCCGCGCCGGCGCGCAGCGGCTCATCTATCAACAGGCGCGGCTCTGGCATGGGTGTCCTTGCTGCCGCGCTCAGACCCCACGCGCAAGCATTCCTCCCGCGTGAAAGCGTACGCGCCGCAGGCGAACGCCGCCGCTGCGCCACACGCCGTGCTGGCGCAACCGCAACCGCCGCCCGAGGCGAACCCGGCTTGAGCGCCGCCTGGTGCGCGTTTTCCTTTGCCGGGGCGTTGGGCCCGGGCAAAGGTGAGGGCGCATGAACGTGCTCGACCACCCGCTCTACACGGCCCGCCTGCGCCTGGAACCGGTAACCCCGGAGATGGCCGACGCCGCGCGCGCGGGCCAGTCGGCGTTCGCGCACGTCATTGGCGCGGAAGCGCCGTCGGATTGGTGCGCGGCCAGCTTGGGTCTCGTGGCGCGCTCGATCTCGCACTCTGGGCCCGCGCCTGCGCCCACCCGCGCCATCGCCATTCATCGCCAGGAAGGGGTCGTTATCGGCGATGTGCGGTTCGAGCCATCGCCTCGCGCGCCGCGCGAATTCGAGATCGGCTACGGCATCGCCCGGAGCCGCCGCCGCCAGGGTTATGCCATCGAGGCGGTGAACGCAGTGATCGACTGGTTGTTCGAGGACGCCGGCGCCGAAACTATCCTGGCCGGTTGCGATCAGCGGAACATCGCCTCCGTCCGCACCCTGCGCCGGCTTGGTTTTTGGCTCGATTCCAACCCCGGCCAGAGCTTCTGGTGGGTGCTGGCCCCCGACCTCCGCCCGGCGCAGCGCGCTTGACCTAAGCGTCAGCACAAGGCTTGTCTGTCGCCCGAGTAAGGGACGCGGGCGTGCGAGCGCCTAAAGAATAAGCGCGCCCGCGCGCTGGGAGAGAGAAACGCATGTGGGATATCGTCGTCGCGGGCGGGATCATCGTCACCGCGATCACAGTCATTCCGGTGTTCTGGCAGCTTCGCCAGCATCCGCGCGGGCTGCACATCCTGTTCTTCGCCGAGATGTGGGAGCGCTTTTCCTATTACGGCATGCGCGGCATCCTCATTTTCTACATGACCCAGCATTTCCTGTTCAACGATGAGCGGGCGCAGGGTCAGTACGGCGCCTACACCTCGCTTGTGTATCTGATGCCGCTGATCGGCGGCTTCCTCGCCGACCGCTATCTCGGCAACCGCAAGGCCATCGCTTTCGGTGCGCTGCTTCTGGTCGGCGGCCACTTCCTGATGGCGGTCGAGCAGCAACCGGCGGTGCAGACGCTGACCTATCAGGGCCAGACCTACGAGTTCGCCGCGGAGGGTCGTCAGAACCAGCGCCAGACTTGGCTAGAGATAGACGGCCAGCGCTACGAGTACGGCCCCGCCGAGGGCGGCGGCATCGCCATTGAAGGCTTGGCGCCGAGCGCGTCAGTGCCGAGTGTCCTGCCTGCGGGCTCTTACACGATGGGCGTCACGAACGCCGCGCAGCCCTTCTTCGGCACGGGCATCACCTACGTCGACATCTTCTATCTGGCGCTCGCGCTCATCATTATGGGCGTCGGCTTCCTGAAGGCGAACATCTCCTCGATCGTCGGCCAGCTCTACACACAAGACGATCCGCGCCGGGACTCCGGCTTCACACTCTACTATTTCGGCATCAATCTCGGCGCCTTCTGGGCCTCGATCCTGTGCGCCGGTCTCGGCGCGACGTACGGTTGGGGCTGGGGCTTTGGACTTGCCGGCGTCGGCATGTTGCTCGGCTTTCTCGTGTTCACGCGCCGCCGCCTTCTGTTCTTCCTGCCTGGCCCAGCGCAATTGCCCGACAATGTCGGCCAGCCGCCGAATCCGGAACTGCTGCGCAAGGGCTTCATCGGCCCGATCAGCCGTGAATGGCTTATCTACCTGCTCGGCTTCGCCGGCGTGGCGCTCGCGTGGTGGCTGGTGCAGCGCGAACCTGTAGTGAACTGGGCGCTGCTTGTCGCGGCGGCGCTCGTGATCCTTTATTTCATCGTCTACATGGTCACGAAATGCACAGCGATCGAAGCGCAGCGTATCATCCTGGCGCTGATCCTGATTGCGGCTGCGACGGTGTTCTGGACGCTGTTCGAACTCGCCGGCACCGCGCTCAATCAGTTCGCCGAGCGCAACACACAGCTGCCCAACGACGGATTCTTTTCCGTCACGGCCGGCCAAACACAGAGCTTCAACGCCGGCTTCATCCTGATCTTCGCGCCGATCTTCGCGGCGATCTGGGCGTTCCTGGAAAAGCGCAAGTCCGATCCGAACGACGCGGCGAAGTTCGCGCTCGCCCTCATCCAAGTCGGCGCCGGCTTCCTGGTCCTCGTCTTGGGCGCGCAATTCGCCGACGAGAGCTATCGCGTACCGCTCATCTTCCTGGTGCTGCTCTACCTGCTGCATACCACGGGTGAGCTATGCCTCTCGCCCGTGGGCCTCTCCGCGATGACAAAGCTGGCCCCGGCGGCCATTGTCTCCACCGTGATGGCGACATGGTTCTTGTCGAGCGCGGGCGCGCAGGCGCTTGGCGCGCAGATCGCGAAGCTCACGGCCGCCGAAACCGTGGGTGGACAGGTGCTCGATCCGGGAGCTGCACTGCGCACCTATGTCGAGGTCTTCCAGATGCTCGGCTGGGGCTCAATCGGCATCGGCGTTGCCCTGGGCGTCGCCTCGATCTGGCTCAGGAAGCTGGCTCACAAGGGCGTTGTCGACGTGGGCAGGCGCGGTGGTGAGCCACGACCGGTGCCGGCTGAGTAGTTTCGGCAAAACAACAATAAAAACAATACTCACCGGCCCTTTGAGGCCGGTGAGTAACTTTTGCGGGTAGTTCTGCCCCTGACGGCGTCAAGCCGTTGCGCCGGGATTATTTTCCAGGTGGAGTGGCGCGAGACGGGGCGGGGACGCTACCGTCCCCGGCTCTTCACCAATGAGGCGAACGCCGCCCCAATCCCGTGCAGGTCCGGCCCTGATTGCTGCTTACGTTTAATTCACGGTCGCCCGCGGCCGTGAGGAGGTGTTCATGACCAGGCCGCGCACGACCCGCTCCAAGAAGAAGCCGATCGAGGCTTCGGGGCTGGGATTGCGTCCGGAAGTCATGGACTTGCTACTCGGCTGGAAGTCGGATCACGGCAATAAGGACCCAATCGGCTTCGGCGCCCCTCGCGCGCCCGAGGCCGAGATCTTGGGAGAAGTCCCCATCGTTTTCGGCGAAGACCGCCACCTCGTCACCATCGCCCCCACCGGCGCCGGCAAGGGCCGGGGCGTGATCATCCCGAATCTCCTCCGCTTCGAAGGCTCCTGCATCGTCATCGACCCGAAGGGCGAGACCTGGCACGTCACCTCCCGCCGCCGGAAGGAAATGGGCCAGGAAGTCCGCCTGCTCGATCCGTTCGGCGCCGTCTCCAAGCGCACCGATGCGCTGAACCCGTTCGACCTTTTCTACCGCCCCGGCGCGCTCCTTGACGCCGACGCCGAAATGCTGGCCTCGCTGCTTGCCGGAGACGTCGGCTTCCACAAGGAACCCTTCTGGGACAATTGGGGCCGCTCACTGATGGCGGGCGTCATCGCCGCCGTCGCCGAAACCGCACCAAAGGCCGAACGGCATTTCGGCAAGGTCCGCGAAATCCTGATGAGCGACGATGCGGTCTACAACCTTGCCGCTTTGATCGAAGGTCACGACAACCTGAACCGTCTATCGAAGCAGAACATTTCGAGCTTCCTGCCGATCACCGAGCAGACCCGCTCCGGCATTCTCTCGACTGCGCAGTCCTACCTCAAAGTCGTCAACTCGGATTCCGCCCTGCGCTCGCTATCGAAGTCGACCATCAGCCTCGATGCGGTGCGTCGCGGCGATCCGATGACGATCTACATCGTCATCCCGCCGGACAAGCTTGAAAGCCACGGCGCGCTGCTGCGTCTGTGGGTCGGCGCGCTCATGCTCACGGTCATGGGCCGCAAGCGCCGCCCGAAGCGTTCGACGCTTTTCTTGCTCGACGAATGCGCCCAGCTCGGCGAATTCGGCCCGCTGCGGCAATCGATGACGCTCTTGCGCGGGTACGGCCTGCAAGTGTGGCCGTTCTTCCAGGATCTGTCGCAGCTGCAGCGCCTCTACCCGAAGGACTGGCGCACCATCTTCAACAACGCCGGCGTCTTCCAGCTCTTCGGCGTCGCCAATCATCTGATGGCGAAAGAGAGCGCCGATCTCATCGGCGACATCGATGCCGACATCCTCCGCAAGATGGCCAAGGACCGCCAGGTCATCGCCGTGTCGAACGAAAAAGCGATGAGCGCGCGCTTGCCGGACTATCTGAACGACGCGCCCTTCGCCGGCCAGTTCGATCCCAACCCGATGTTCGAAAGCGACGACGCCCCGGCCAAGCGCCGCCCGCCCCGCGCACGGTAGACACGTTTGACGGTTGGAGCGCGGGCCTCCTGGCCCGCATGAGAGGGCGCAGCGCCGCAAACTCACGCAGATGGCACGCGCCAGTTCTGCGCGCGCCTTTCGCAGCCGAACTGTAGATGCGGGCCAGGAGGCCCGCGCTCCAACCTACCACGGGTGCGAAAAAGCGGGGATAGATGCCCCCGCTATCCATGCCGCCTCAAACGCAAGCGCTTGAAAACAAAGCGCTGCAAAGAAAACAATCCGACCCAGTTGCAGCGGTGCGATACTGCCCGCGCATGAAAACACGAACCCGCCTCCTCAACCCCCATCGCTTCGCCCAGATCGTCCGCTGGGCGCAGGCGATGCTGG
>JBQTJK010000076.1:0-49626 GCA_052387215.1 Caulobacteraceae bacterium | reverse complement strand
GCGCTGAAAACAAAGCGCGGCAACAAAATCAATCCGACCGAGTTGCAGCGGCCGTAGAATGCTGCGCATGACCCAAGCCCACTCCATCATCACAGCAAGCCGCGTCGAGGCGTATGTCGCCTCGGCGCTGCGGCTGTTGGGCTGGCTTCTGGGTGTTATCCTGCGTCTGAACCCGGCTGGCCGCAGCGTGCGGCTTAGACACCTGTTGAGCCGCGCTGAACGCGCCGTCGAATGCATCCTCTTTCTCAGGGCCGTGGCGCTCTATGGTCCGCCGCCGCAACGCAAACGCCATCCGCGTTCGGCGCCGAACGGCTTTCGCCGCGTCGCCAGCAATCGCGGTTCGTTCTTTAGCAGCGTCAAAATCCGCGCCCGCAAAGCCGGCGCTCTCGCGCGCGTGATCGCGCTGATCGATGCGCTGACCCGCCCCGAGCGCGCGGTCGCCTATTTCCTCAAGCAGATCTGCAAGGGCTTGCGGCTGAGCCGGCTCATTGTCGTCGCGCCGCCCGCGTGCGCGCTTGCGCGCGTCCTCGCCGCCGAAAGCGCGTTCTGCGACACGTCTTGACGCGCTCGCCTGTGTCCAAGTCGCTCACACGCACCGCGGAATCCGAGATTCCCGCGTCGCACACGCACGCTTGCGACTTTCTTTGGAGGAATGCGCTAGAACCGCACCGGCATCGAGGTCGGCTTCACGCCGCTCTGTTCCGTCGCTTTGAACGGCAGCCAGCTCTTGTCCTTGTCGGACACTTCGCTCACCGGCAGCGGCCATTCGATGCCGAAGGCCGGATCGTCATAGGCGTACCCGCCGTTGGACTCGGGCACATAAGTCGCCGAGCAGAGGTAGTTCACCATCGTATCGTCGGCGAGCGTCTGGTAGCCGTGGGCGAAGCCGCGCGGGACGTAGAGCTGGCGGCCGTTCTCGAACGAAAGCTCGTAGCCTTCCCATTGCAGATACGTGCTCGAATGCGGACGCATGTCGACGATGACATCGTACACGGCGCCCCACATCGCCCGCACCACTTTCACTTCATAGTGCGGATCGACCTGGAAGTGCAGGCCGCGGATCGTGCCCTTCCGCTTCGAGAAGCCGGTGTTGTGCTGCGGGTAGCTGGTCTCGAGATTGTGCTCGGCGAATTCCTTCATGCAGAAGGAGCGTCCAAACCAGCCGCGATTGTCCCCAAACGGCGTCATCTCAATGAGATAGACATCCTGCAATTTGGTCTCGTGGAACTTCATTGCGCGGCCACCGCATCCGCTCCCGGCCGGAGTTCATTGTTGAGCAGCCGGTCGGCCATCAGCTTCCTGATGTGGGCGATGCGGTTGTAGCGCGTGCCTTCGAATTCCTCGACCGTGATGCCCGATTTCCGGTAAGCCGCAAAGAGCTGCTCGGCGCCCTTCAACGCATCCCATTGCGGCTGGAAGCCGGGCAGTACGCGCTTGATCTTCTCGAAGCTCACCCGGTACGAGCGCGGATCGGGCCCGGCTTCGCTGGTGAGTTCGATCGTCGTGTTCGGCACGACGTCGCGTACGATCTCGGCGATCTGGCGGACCGTGTAATTGTGCGCGGTCTGGCCGACGTTGAACGCTTCGCCGCGAACCAGATCTGCCGGCGCTTCGAGCGCAGCAATGAAGGCGCGCGAGATATCTTCGATGTGAACAATCGGCCGGATCGGCGTGCCGTCGCTTTTCAAGAGGATCACGCCCTTGGTCATGCCCCAGGCGACGAGGTTGTTGAGCACGATGTCGAAGCGCTGGCGCGGCGAGACGCCATAGGCGGTCGCCGGGCGGATGAAGACCGGGCAGAAATCTTCGTCGGCCATCGGCTTCACGTCGCGCTCAACCAGCACCTTCGATTCACCGTAGGCCGAGACCGGTGCAAGCTTGCCGGTTTCGTCGATCATCTCGTCGCCTTCAGTCTTGCCGTAGTTCGAGCAGGACGAGGCGAAGATAAATTTCGGCACGCCGGCTTGCTTGGCAAGTTCGGCGATCCGCACGCTCGCCTTGTGGTTCACGTCATAGGTGAGGTTCGGGTTGAGGTTCGAGAGCGGATCGTTCGAAAGCGCCGCAAGGTGAATGATCGCGTCGAAGCCTTCGACGTCTTCCAGGCCCACGTCGCGCGTGTCGCGGATGATGGTGGGGATGTCGGCGATCTCGCCGCCCTCGGCGAAGGTGCAGCGCGAATAGAGGTCGGCGTCGAGGCCGACGACTTCGTGCCCAGCTTTCAGCAGCATGGGCGTCATCACAGTGCCGATATAGCCGCGCGACCCAGTCAACAGCACCTTCATGAGCCCGCTCGCTCCTTTTTCTCTATCCTATGCCGCGAGCGCGCCCCGCCCCAAGGCCGGACACGCACATGGCTCGAGGTTTTCTGCATGCAAGAAGCGCCGCACGCGCGCCCCGCCAAAACCGGTTCAAAGTGCGCCGGGATCCTTCTTCCAGAACAGGAGCGCCATGGTCGCAAGAATGATCTCGACCTCGCGCATCCAGCTCCAGCTGCGCACGTATTCCACGTCGTATGCCGTGCGCGCCTTCACCTTTTCCTCGGTTTCCGTCGGGCCGCGGCAGCCGTTGACCTGGGCCAGGCCGGTGACGCCCGGCCGGGCCACAAAACGCTCAGCATAGGTCGGGGCGACCTTGTTGAAATAGATGTCGTGCTCCAGCGCATGCGGGCGCGGACCGATGATGGACATATCGCCCATCAACACATTGATGAGCTGAGGCAGCTCATCCCAGCTGGAGCGGCGCAGGAACGAGCCCAGCCGCGTAATGCGCGCATCGTGGTGACGCGCTTGCACGACGCCGCGGTTCTCCGTCACCGACATGGTGCGGAATTTCCAGATACGGAACGTCTTGCCGCCAAAGCCTCCGCGTTCCTGGCGAAAAATCGCCTGGCCAGGACTATCGATGCGCACGGCGATCGCAATCAGCGCCAGCAAAGGCGCCAGCACGACGAGCGCTGCCAACGAAGCGAGCAGATCGAATGCGCGCTTGCTCCAGCCGCCGATCGCTGCGGGCCGCGTGGCGTGGGCGTCCAGTAATTTGCGTACGACCTCGACCGGATGCGCGGGTTCGGTGACAACCGCCGGCTGCACTGCCGCAAGGCGCGGACGGTGCGCACGTCCGACCGGAGCGCGGGCTTGTGCTGGGGCGCTAGCAGTTTCCTCGCTAGCTCTGAAACTTTCTTGCATCACGACCCCGCCTGGCCCGCTTACTTCTGCGGCGAGCTTCTCAGCGCCCGCATTAAGCGCAGCGACAGCGCTTATTGCAAGCGCTCACTGGTCTCGCGGTTTCGAAAGTTCAGAGTTCTCGCCCGAAAGGCGAAGCGCGCCCGCTCGCCGCACAAGTCTCTTCACAGTGTGGAAAACTTCGAGCCGAAAATTACCGCGTTACGACCGGCTAAAGTCGTACGCGGGATACGAGTAATAGCCAGGCACGCGGCGATCGACACCGTTGAGCGCGACGCCCCGAATGTTGGCTCCGGCGTCATGCAGTTGCTGGAGCGCGGTGCGCACCGCTCGCATCGGGGTTTTCTGCCAGCGCGAAACCAACACTACGCAGTCAGCCTTCGCGGCAGCAACCCGGGTTTCCGCGACCGCGAGGACGGGCGCGCAATCCAAGACAATGAGATCGAAGGAGCCACGTAGGTCTGCTATGAGTTTGCTCATATCTTCGGCGCCAAAGATCTCCCTCGGCGTGAATCCGGAACCGCTGATCGGCAGCACGCACATGCCGCTGGCTTCGTCGAGGTAGATGGCTTGGCGCCAATTGGTTTCGCCCGAAAGTACTTGCAGCAAGCCGGTCGGGGGCTCGATATCGAGGACCTCCTTCAACGACCGGCGCCGCAGGTCGCAGTCGATCAAAAGAACCCGCTGGCCGGAGAGTGCTGCAACCCGCGCCAGACACAACGAGACGGTGGTCTTGCCCTCGCCTGGCAACGGAGAGGTGACAGCGACAACCTGGGTCTTTGGCTGACCGGCAGCGAACAGGATAGTAGTCCGCAGCACGCGGAAAGCCTCAGCGAATGCCGACATCTGCCGTTCGAGCATATAAGCGGCAGGATGCTGGGAACTCGAAGCTGACTGGCGAAGATCGCTGCGGCGCAAGCGGGGGATGCTCGCCAACGCCGGCGAGCCGGTCTTGCGTTCGACATCTTCGGAACTTGCAAAACCGTCATCAAGCGCCTCAGCCAGGAACGCCGCGGCCAGGCCCATGCCAAGAGCCAGCGCGAACGACAGCACGAGGGAGATCGACAGGTGTGGCGAACTAGGTTTGGTCGGCGGCGCCGCCACTGAAACCAGCTGGGCCGGGGCATTGCGCATGGTCCCTTGGTCGTCGATCTCGTGCGCCCGTTGCATGAACGCCTCATAGACCGTGCGCGCAGCGCCGGCTTCGCGCTCGAGTTCCCGCAAACGAACCATCTGCGCGCCGCCTCCGGTAAGCTGCGTTCGCAAGGCGTCGAGATTGGATTGGAGCGCCGCAACGCGTGCCGAGGCGATATCCACATCGTTGCGCATCCCCGCCTGGATGCGGCGGATCTCAGCGTTGATCTGGCTGCGGATGTCCTCGCGCTCGGCGCGGACATTGGCGAGCGCGGGGTGCGCCTCGCCGTAGCGGTTCTCGAAGTCAGCTTGGCGGCGGGCAACCGTCGCTTCTTGCGAGCGGAGCTGGGTAATGACCACCGAGTTTAGCACCGTGGCGATCGTGTCCGGCGATCCGCCCTGGGTGATGAGCTCCTGAAGTTGCCCGTAACGTGCCTGGCGCTCCGCCAAGTCCGCCCGCGCCTGCATCAAAGACGTTTGCACGTCCGTGAGCTGCTGCTCGATGAGCAGGGCCCCCTGCGTGCTGATGAGGCCTGATTCCGCACGATAGTGTTCGACGGCGGCTTCCTGCTCCTGCACATCAGTGCGAAGCGTCTGCAGCCGGGTAGCTAGCCAAGTGTTGGCGCGAGCGGCCGATTCAATGCGCGCTTCCATCTGATATTGTTGGAAAAGTTCGACCAGCCGGTTTGCCATTTCGGCCGCCCGCGTCGGGCTTGCGGAAACGGCCGAGACTTCGACCGCGTAGGTGAGGCCACGGCGGCGGATCGAAATCGCCTCGCTCACCGCTTCGATCACGTCCTGGCGCGCTTGGGCTGCCGCGGCCGCGTCGAGTTGAGGCGCCGGCTGGTCGTCTTCGAGCAGCGCATTCCACTCAGGGTCGTTCATCAAACCGAGAGCATCAATCAGCCGATCCGCCAGTAGCGGCGAGCGCAGCACTTCCAGCTGAGAGTCAACCACCTGGTTGGGAACCACTTGGCCGTTGCTGGTGATCATCTGCTCTTGCGAGAGCACGTTTTCCTGGCCCGCGTTGATCATCAGCAGCGCAGTGGCGCTGTACTGGGGGCGTTGCATCAGGAACGCGGTCAAGGTGAGGACGAAAACGATCACCGCCGTCACCGCGATCAGCATCTGCCGCCGCACCAAAAATGCGAAAATCCATTTGAGGCTGAACGTCCCCAGCTCGCCTCCGTCCTCGGGCGGGAGATTCATCTCGCCCGTGGGCTGACGAATGGCGATGACGTTCATCTTGGTATCCTTGCCCCACGCAGAATGAGCCGGGCCCCCGCTCCCGCAAGCAATTCCGCAGCCAGTGGCGCCACACTAGCACGACCCATCTTGGCACACAGCGCAAGTCTGAAAATGCCGCGCAAACGCCGAGAGAAAACGGCGCTTGTGTCTCCGTAAGGCCGCGCACTGCCGTTCGCCTGGCGCTATGATCAAATCAGCCGAATGCTGCGCGTGCGATATGCATTTCGCTCGCAGCGGGAGTTACATTTACAGTTTGACGTCTCGGCGCCGCTCCTGAGACCACCCGCCATCGGTGAGGACGGCTCTTGCCTTTCGCCAAAGAGGCGAGTGAATATGACCGCCCGTCGTTTCAACAGACAGGAGGTTGGTCGACGCTAAAAATGGGCAACCGGCGAGGGAACCCGCAGACCCCACCCTCGTTCTCCCCAGGGTTTCCTGACAATTGTCCAAAATTTAACTGCATCAACTGGAATGATCTGGCCCATCAAGCTTCCGGCGTGACGCTGGCGACCGCGCTGTACGCCTGACTGGTCTTGCTACTAACGGTTTGAACGAGCGGGCGAGTATCTCGTGGCTTACATGTTTCCCCAGGCCCCAGCGGCGGCGTCCAAAGCCGAAACGCCCCCCGTAACTCGGCGCGCTTACGCCGGAATTCAGCCCCGTTGGCCGCTATTGCTTTCGATTTTCGGCGCGCTCGCGCTTAGCGTGTTGCTTTGGGTCGGGATCATTTTTGGCGTGATCCTGGCCATCGACTGGATCAACGGCGCAGGCTAGGCGATCTGTGCAGCAGTGTGGATAACCGTATCCGCTGCATCGCTGCGGTTGGCGAACTGACTCTTCCAGGCGGCCCCATTGTTGCTTAGCAAGACCGGTGGTCCCGCTTGAAAACCGGGGCTTCGGGGCTCCTGTAAACATGCCTGATCCGACCGTGACTGAGGCGCGCCCGCTCGTGGCGATCGTCACGCCCGTCTACAACGGCGCGAAGCACGTGGAGGCTGCAATCCTCGCCGTGCAGGCTCAGAGCTATCGGCCGTTGGTTCACTGCATCGTCGATAACGCCAGCACGGACGCCACGCCGGAAATCATCGCCCGTTATGCCAATGGTGCTGTGCCGATCATCACCATCAGGAACCGCGAGACTGTTACATTCCAGGAGAACTCCAACAAAGCCGTCGGCCTGATCCCGCCGGAAGCGACCCACTTCCGCATCCTGCACGCCGATGACGAGATGCCGCCATCCGCCATCGCGGACATGATGGAACTCGCGCTTACTGGCGATGACGTGATGCTAGTCGCTGGCGCTGAGCGCATGAACGGCGTGGATCGGCCGCACTACTTTCCGCCCGAGTGCTCAGTTTACGAGGCGGGCAACATGCTGGCGCGCCTTCTTTCGGATGAGGCGCACGTGCCGACCGCACACGTCCTGGTGCGCTGCGATGCGATCCGCAGAGACGAAGCGTTTTATCCGACCGATATCGTCGAGTGCTACATCGCCGCGGCGTGGCGCACGCTTTCCCGCGGCGGCCGAGCGGGCTTCGTGCACCGCTATAACGGCGACACACGCCGCTATGCCGGCTCGGGCTCGCTGATCGACACGTTCGCACACACGGTAAAGGCGGTGCTCTGGGAAAAACTCTTATTCATCGAATGGTGGGGCCCGGCTTGTCTTTCCAACACTGAATACAAACGGGTGCTGCGCCGTTTCCTTCGCGTCTATTATCGGCGCTTGCTCTGGTGGGCGGCGACAGGCTCGATGGCCATGGCGATCCGCGACTACAAACGACTCGCCCAGCGCGGCCACCGCGCCAGCCCATGGGATTTCATCGAGGCCGTTGCAGTCTGGCCGTATTATCTGTGGTTGAAGCGCGCCTGGAAACCGTACGCGCCGCCGCGCTGGCCTGCGGACGCCAAGCCGTCCACGCACTGATCATCAGCGCTCACACGTCCAGGCTTAAGAGCGCATCGTGCAGACGCCGCTCCATCTGCGTCACGCGTTCATCGACGATGCGTACATAGTGCGCGCGGTCTCGCACCATGATCTCGATCTGTTGGGTGACCCTGTCAAAGTCGGCCTCTTCGAGGTTGTGAATGAAATTCGAAAGGCCGGATTGCTCGAGCAGGGCATCGTTTTTCGGCGCGTATCCGAGCGAGATCAGCGGGCGTCTCATCTTGAGTGCGGCGATTTGAACGTGATAGCGCGACGCCACGACGAGATCGGTTTGGGCGATCGCGGTCATTGCATCGTGGAAGGAATCCATCCTCTCTTCTTCCGACGTGACCAGCGGCCTGCCGAGGCGCTTCTCCAGGTCGCGCACGGCGACGAGATCCGCTGGCGTTTGTCCGATCACCACCTTGACCCTGTGCCCCTGAGACTCAATCCATCTGATAAGGCGTTCATGCAGATCGATGTATTCGCGGTAGGCGTCGTCACTCGCATGCCAGCCCCGGTAATTCATCACGCCAACGCCGATTGTGAGATGGCCGCTATCAGCGCGGGTCGGCTCGGGGCCCCGTGGTAGAAGGAAAGCGAGGTCGGGCAGTACATCGCTTGCGCCGTCATTCACACCCAAACGCTGCATGAAATTGCGTGAATCGGCGTCGCGATAGGAACGGCGATGCGCGAGTTGCGCCGTCCACTTCATCAGCAGCCGGCTGACGGGACTCACGATTGGGCCCGCCCCGACGCTGACAAACGACATCTTCACGCCACGCATGCGCGCCGCCAAGCTCCACCGCAGCAACCGGCTTGGCCAGCCAAACGGAGTGTCGCGAAAGTCATCGAACACGCCGGTGCCCGACACGAGCACGGTGTCGTAACGCCCCAGCGCGTGCAGGCAGTGAACCCAGCTCGCCCACAGGCTCGGCTGGCGCAGCAGCACTTTGTCGAGCGCGTTACCCAGCTTCGACTTGGGCCGTATGCCGTTCGGTATCGCCGGCAAACTATAGCGCTTAACGACGAAATCCGGACCGCTGCAAATGCTGGAGAGTTCCAGATCCGGCCGTTCGGCGCGCAGAAATGAGAGGATCGCTTCAAGCGAGGCGTCATTGCCGAAATTGCCGATGCCGTAGCCGCCAAACAGCGCCACCCGCGACAGCCGCGTTTTGGCGCGAACATCCTGGGAGCGGGAAGCGGCGTCGGGCATCTGGATTCCGTGGTCCGTCAAAACTGGTAAAGCAACGCGGTCGTTGCCGGAAGGACAGTCTCGCGGCACGCACATGCACCGACCGCGCCGCGCCCAACGCGCACCGCATCACCATCTTCCGCAAGCCAAGGTGCTCCAGTCTCTACGTTGTGGCCAACTGGTCCGCCGCGACAGGTTCTTGCGATTTGGCTGGTCGGTTCACCACGTCGCGAATGACCTTCCAATACCGGTCCTTCGCCGCCGTCGCGCCAAAATGTCTCGCCCGGTCCGCGCCTTTGGCGCGATAAGCGGCGCTCCGTTCAGAACCTTGCATCGCCCCGATCGCCTCCGCCATTGGCTCGATTTCGTTCGGAGGCGTGAGCACGCCATAGCGCGCGAAGGTCAGGCCAGAGATTGCGGCTTGCGCCGCGTCCGCGAGAATTTCCGACGGCCCCGAATTACAATTGGTGGCGATGACCGGGACGCCCATCGCCATGGATTCCACTAGCGCGTTCGGAAAGCCTTCCGAATTGGACGGAAGCACAAACAAGTCCGCGCCGTGCATCAAGGGATAGGGGTTGGCGACGAATCCGGGAAACATCACACGGTCGGCGAGACCGCATGCCTCGGCGACCGCGCGCAGTGAATCGCGTTCGGCGCCTTCTCCTGCGATGACTAGCTTTCTCTTATCGCCGGAGGCGGCGTACGCGCGAATGAGCAGCTCAAAGTTCTTGGACGTCACCAGCCTGCCCATGCCCAAAATGTAGGGCTCTCCGACATCAACCAAATTGGGCTCAGCGGCCCTCGCGGCTATGGTATCGATGTCGACGGGGTTAGCGATCACCACCAACCTGTCGGGCGGTACGTTGAAGTTCTCCCGCAGCCCCTCGGCCACGCCTTCGGAGACAGCGATCAGCCGCGTGGCGCGCGGATAGAGCAAACGCACCGTAGCGCGAGACACCAGGTCCCGCGCGCCGCGGTTAAGATGGGCAATCGTATGAGCCCGTTCGCTGATGACGCAGGGGCATCTCGCGTTAGCTACGTTCGTGAAATTGGAGCGGGTGAGGAAGCTTACCGACACGTCAGGCTTCAATTCGGCGAACAGTTTCCGCGTTACGGCTATGCTGCGCAGCAACGACTTGCGGCAATCCATCTGACGCACCTCAATCCACGCGGGTGGCTGGTTCGCGCGCGGTTCATCGTCCAGCAGCGCAAGCGTCATGTCGAATTCTTCGCGCTCGGCCTCGGAATGGCGTAGCAGCGTGCACATCACGCGTTCGGCCCCGCCGCCGGTGAGCGAATTAATCAAAAACAGAACGCGCTTGCGGGCCGGCACCGACACATTTCCCTGCTCTCAACACCTTATCTCGAATCGCCGCGGCCCGCGCGGGATAAATAGAAACTGGCGAACGCTGCATAGGACTTGCTTCCAGCGCGACAAGCGGCAACACGCATTAGGCAACAACTGCTGTCCCAACGGGCGAACCTAAGTGCAAATCGAACACCAATCCAATTCTCTCACGCGCACCGATGCCGTATGACGTCCTTCCCCGGTCAGGCCCGTCGCTTCCGGGCTACCTGCTGTATCCAGTCGGTCTGCTGTCGGCGTTAATTATACTGTTCGTTATGGTGCGCTCCCGCGAGCGGGCTGCGGCGTTCGTGATCGGCGCCACGTGGCTACGCTACATCATGCAGGCGTTCCACACATTCACCTACCGGCCTATCGCAGCCGGCATTTCCGGAGTTGCGATCGCGTCCATGGGGACCTTCCTGATCGGTCTCCTCGTCATCAACTGGCGCCACTTGGCGCTTCGGTTCTTGCTTCCGTTCTACGGTCTGATCGCATTGACGATCGTCAGTGCGTTAGCCAACGACGGCCTCACGCCGGATCTCATGAACGTCCTCGTCAAGCACGGCTATCTGCTCGTCATGATCCTCAGTGTCTTTGGCGCCATGACGCGGGCACGCTCTGGCGACTTCATGGCGTCAATGCTGTGGACATTCCTGCCCGTCTTCGTCTTGCAGGTGCTGTCCATTGTGTTCGACATCGGCAAAGCCACCGAAACCGACGTCACCGCCGTCAGCTATATCGGCGGTTATTATCATGAAGCGGCGTTTTCGGTCATTCTGGCGACGTGCCTCACAGTTGCTTGCTTCACCTCGAAGCTCAACAGACTGGCGCAGATCGCGATCATTGTGGTCTGCGTTGTCGGCGTCGTGCTGGCCAATTATCGCACGACATTGGTCGCCATTGCGCCGTTGCTGCTGATGTTCTTCGCCTTCTCTTCGCTTCGTCGCTTCCCGCTCCGCGACCGTCCGTTCGTCGTGAGCGCGCTCATTGTGCTCGTAGCTATCGCACTGGGCGGCGCAAGCTTGCTGTTTGCGGATCGCTTTCAGGATGTGGCTGTCGCCACATCGGGTGACGTAGATTTCTTTAAGCGGCCTGAATACTACACCGTCGAGGAGAGTCGCCTCATCTCCGGCAGACCACGCATCTGGAGCGGTTATATCTTTGCCTGGCTCGACGCCGACCTGGAAGAGCACGTCATCGGTTTCGGCCCGGAATCCTGGAACGATGACTTCATTATCTACGCGCACAACACGCTGGTGAACTACCTCTACGAATACGGACTGGTCGGCGTCGTCGTGATCCTATGGGTCTGGTTCTCAATGCTGGCGGCGGCGCTCAGAGTACGACACCCGCACGCGGGCGTGCTCGTCGGCGCGCATTTGAGCTTTCTCGTGCTCAACATGTCGACGATGCCGATGTGGATGATCGAGGGAAATATCCTCTACGGCATCATCTGCGGCTATACGCTCTATCTGCTCTCGCTACAGTCTCGAACGCCGCAGCAAGCTTAATCAGCGCCGTGGGCGCCGGTTTAGACCGAGACGAGTGCGTCAGCGCGCTCGATGGGCGACCGCCTGAACGGCGCGATTTGCCGATAAATGTCCAGCGTGCGATCCGCTACGGCGGTCCAGGTGAGATAACGCTGCGGATCCACCACAAATGCTTTGGGATTGGCCAGCGCACGCTTCAGTGCAGCGGCGATGGCTTCGGGTGAATGCGGGTCGAAATAGCAATGATCCGGGAAGCCGAAGTCGCGATTTTCCGGAATGTCGCTCAACAGAATCGAACATCCGGCGCCAATCGCTTCCAATACAGCGTTCGAACTGCCTTCGTGCATCGATGCGTTAATGCACAGCTTCGAGCCGCGGTAGAGCGGCGCCATGGCGCTGCGCGTGAACTTCCCCGCCAGCACCGTACGTTCAGTCAGCAACGGCTGCAGCTCTTGAACGTATTCGGTTTCGTCCAGTCCGCCCGCCACCAGCAGTTTTGGCGGCTTGGCCTGTTCGCGGGCAAAAAGTTCGTATCCGCGAATGAGATTGGCCACGTTTTTCTGCGCCGTGACACGGCCGACGGTCAAAACATAATCAGCATCCGGAGCTTGCTGGCTCGTCCCCGCGGCGGGTAGAGGATCGGCGGCGTTGGCGATGACATGCACATTGCCCTTGATGCCGCGCTTCTCTAGACGCCGTGCCAGCGCCGGCGTCACCGAGATCACGGCATCGGCGAAGCGTAACTGATACTCGCTAAGCAGGAATCCAAGCTTGCCCAGCGTCCCCCACTTGCCAACCAGATAGTCCGCGGACCCGTAACGAACGACAGTCTTTGCGCCCATGAGCTTGTAGGCCCACAGGAACAGCGCCGAGCCCAAGCCTTGGAAATGCACGATGCGCGGCCTCAGCCGCATCGCCATGAACACCGCTGTGACATAGTAAAGCAGCTTGTCGGTCTTCATGATCCGCGACCGCGGCGCTTTCATCAGCCGGACGCCTTTAAACGTTTCCGACTTGATGTTGTCCGCCAATCCTACCAGCACGACGCGGTAGCCGCTCGCGGCCACCAGCGGAAACAGCATCTCGGCGTTCTTTTCTGCGCCGCCTTCGACATCCGGCACGCCACGCGCGCCGACCACGAAAATGAGTGGCGCTTCGCTGTCACGCGCGGTGTCGGTCGCAACTGACATGTTCTATGCGCTAACCAATTCGAAGTTGAACCGGGCCGAAGCCGCCCCTCGCCGCCAGCTGCCGTTATGCCAATCCGAAGCGCGCATGCAACGCCTCTCACCTGTGGGGCTATTGCTTCGCCAGGAGGCGTCGCCGGCGCCCGCTAATCGCGGCGACAGCGCGGCGCCCCAGCGTTA
Source organism: Caulobacteraceae bacterium (assembly GCA_052387215.1). Lineage (GTDB taxonomy): Bacteria > Pseudomonadota > Alphaproteobacteria > Caulobacterales > Aquidulcibacteraceae > Vitreimonas. The sequence continues at coordinate 36,732 of JBQTJK010000076.1, read as the reverse complement.
CGACTTATCCTTCGATCAGCATTCCGGAGCGAATACGTCCTTCGTCTTCGCCCCAGTTAACGCGAGGACTGCGGATCGTAACGCCGCGGATTTCGAGACGCGCGTCGTCATGGTCGAATTCGACGATCGGCGTCGCGTCCGCGTCCTCAATCGTGAGATCGGAGATTTGGATCCGCGCGTCCTCGCCGCCGATCCAGAGGTGGCACGGGCTAGCCGCTTCAACTGCACGGCCGCGGAAATTGGGGTTGCGGCTTGTGCAGCCGGTCAGCGTGGCGCGCTCGCTCCAGATGCGGAAATTGCGCTTGTTATCCTCGGCGACGCAATCCTGGAGCACCACTTCTCGGCTCTTGCAGTCGAAACCGCCGTCCGTGGAGCCACGCGTTTCGCAGGCTTCATAGCGGATGTTGCGGTTGCCCGGTTCATCTGAAAAGCCATCGCCGTTCCAGTAATCGCCGGCGTTCAGCTGCTGGAACCCCTCCATCACGCAGCCGCGGTAGATGATGTCGCTGGCGCGATCATCTAGCGCGCAACCCACCGGAATGAAGCCGCCCTCATTGGCTAGTCCCTGCGCGCGGCAATCCTCGATCAAGCCGCCGCGCGCATTGTAGCGAATGCGCAAGAAGCCGCGCTCAGCGCCCACACCCGTGCAACGGCGCACCACAAAGTCGCGCATGCTGGCGTGTCCTTCGCCATCACGGGCGGTATTCTCCAGGAACCGGTAGACGTTTGCGAAGCTGCAGTCCTCGATTGTGAGGTTCGAGACCGGCGCGACGATGTCGAATGCGCCGTTGCCTACATCGCGGAACGCGAAGTGCGAGAAGCGCAAATTGTTCGACCCGCGCGTGAGCCGAAACGCGCTAACGCCTATCTCTTCGCCGCCGCGGTCGCCTTGCAACGCGGCCGCCATCGGCGCGCCGGTTTCACTATTGACGCCGCGAATGGCGACGGCGCGCCCCTTGAGCCCGCCGCCATCAATCTCCACCGGTTCGCGCAACTCGTAAACACCGCGATCCGCGGCGATTAGAATCTCACCACCCGGTTCGATGTTGGCCAATAACTCCGCGATCTCGCCTATCGGTGCAGCATCCGTCCATGAGGCGCCGGCGCCACGTCCTTGGGGCGTGACGTAATACGTGTTTGCGCGCGCATTGGCGTCGCCTGCACAACCCAGGAGCGGCAGGGCGGCAAGAAAAGACCGGCGGGAAACGCGCATGGCGCAATCCTGCTCTGCCGGGTTGGCGCCGTCCACTGCCCGCGCCTGCACCGCTAACCGATCGCCCGAAACGCCTTTTCGCCGGGGCGCGGCTCGCGGCGCTGGATCGGCTTGAACACGCCCGTGCCCGTTATCAGCGTACGCTCGCCGCTCCAGAGCCGACCGCGGACGACATAGAGGCTATCGGCAGCGGACAGCACTTCGCTTGCGCCCTCGACCCAGTCGCCAATGTGGGCGCTGGAAAGAAAATCGAGCATCAGCCGCACGGTCACCCAATAGGACGAGGTCTCCACCGAGACCACATGTCCCCAAGCCATATCGGCGAAACTCATCAGCATGCCGCCGTGGGCGTTGGTCATGCCGTTCGTGTGATGCTCCTCGACCCGGAAGCCCATCGTATAAGAGCCGTTTTCCTGACGGCGGTAGAGCGGACCGATCTGGCGTCCAAAGCCGCGTCGCCAATCAAGCGCGGCGTATCCTTGAGGAACCTCGTACTCTGCGGGGGCGGCGACATCGTCTGACATGGGCTTACCTTCGGCGCCCCGCGCCATGGCGCAAGGACAAATCCGGACGCCAGATAAACGAAGGGCGCGGCCGAGGAGGACGGCCGCGCCCTTCGCGCTCCGAGACCCGCCCAGGGTCTATTCGAATACGAGATCGTCGTCGACGTCCTCGAAATCTGTGACCAAGCCAGTGGTCGGTGGCGGAACGGGCGTCCCGCGCTTCGCCGCGACTGCACTGCGCGGCATGCCGTTGATCATGTCGCTGCGCACGTCGAAACGCGCGGCGCGGATGGCAGGGTGGAAACCGACATTGTGCAACGCCACCATCACTGTGTGCCCGCGTTCGCGCCAGTAGGCTTCAATCTTGGCCTTCAGCGCATGCGCGCCGTCACGTGAGCAAAAATCGGATTCGCCGGCCGAACGCGTGCTCGCCGCGAAGTAGTCGCCGCTGTCGGAGACGTCATTGTCGAAGCGGGTCGCGGCGCTCATCAACATTCTGTCAATCCCTTCGCTGTGCAAAAAGAAATGCCTGATGGCGCTCGCGAGGGGAATTGTCCAAAGGTAGTGGTCGAAGCGCTATGCGATGGCCTAGGCCAGATGGCCTAGGCCTCGTGTCCAGCTCCCGCGACCTCGCATTCCGTGTTGTCATGCGCCGTCATGTGCCAGCCGCGGCCACTCATTCTGCTGCTCGAAGACGACGCGGCCGCAGCCGATGCGCTGCAATTCGTCCTGCAGGATTGGGGCGCCGATGTCGTGCACGGCCTCGACGCGGCCAAGGTGTTCGCTGCCGCGGGCGCCCGTGCGAGCAGCGCCAGCATGATCATTACCGATTTCCACCTCGGTGCAGACGTCAATGGCGTATCGCTCGCCCAACGATTGCGCGAAAAGGCGACGAATGCGCGTGTGCTGGTTCTATCCGGCTCGAGCGGAGAGGCGCAGCGCGCGGCCGCAGATGCCGGCTATGCGTTCATGCGGAAACCCGCGCCGCCACAGGAAATCATCGCCTGGCTGGAGCAAGGGTAGCGAACGCCTCGCACTTGCCTGCGCGCGCCGCTCGCGAGACAAATGGATCCATGGACAGCGACGCCGCGCGGGCGCGGTTTCTGACGGCGATCAGCCACGACATGCGTCAGCCCCTGCAGGCGCTGATGCTGTACTTGAATGCCCTCGAGCGGCGGGTGCCGGAGGGCGAAGCGCGCGCGGTTCTCGCCAAAGCGGACCATGCGGCGCAGGCATTGGTTTCGATGTTCAATAACCTCATCGATCTGGCGCGGATCGAAACTGGCAAAGTGCAACCTGAGTTCGGCAGTGTCTCGCTCAAGGATCTCTTTGATACCGCCCTCGAACGAGAGCCGCGCGCCGCGACGGACACGACCACGCTTTACGTCAAATCCGATCCAGTGCTGCTCGATCAAATCCTGCGCCAGCTCGTGTCGAACGCGATGCGACATGGCGGCGGTTCAGCGCGCCTCAGCGCAACGAATCGCGACGGCGCGGTTGAACTTGCCGTCGGCGACGCCGGTCCAGGCATTGCCGCAGAGCACCACTCACGCATTTTCGAAGAGTTCGAACGACTCGAGGGCGCGGCGGCGGATGGGCTTGGGCTCGGCCTGACTATCGTGCGCAAACTGTCGGACCTGCTGGGTCACGAAATCGAGGTCCGCTCGGCGCCGGGTCAGGGCGCGACTTTCATCGTCCGCGCGCCGCGCGCTTAGCTCTGTCTGTTCATTTTTGCAATCGCCTCGGCGCGCGTGCGCACGCCGAGTGCTCGATAGATCGCGGCCAGGTGGATCTTCACCGTCCCCTCGGCGATATCCAATGTGCGGGCGATCTGTTTGCTCGATTGCCCTTTCAGCAACTCTTGCAGCACGTCGCGCTGACGCAACGTGAGCTTGTCTGCATCCACTTTCGCTTTGCTTCTGGCCGTGGAAATGGCGCTGTCGGCGCCTTCGCGCCTGCCCATCGTCGGAGGCACGAAGATGCGGCCATCGAGAATGCCTTCCAGCGCCGCTGCGATCTGCGCTGACGGCAACGATTTCGGAATGTAGCCGTGCACGCCGACACTAAGGGCCGAGAGGATGTCCTCGCGTTCCTCCCACGCCGAGATCACCGCGACTTTCGCGTCCGGGAATCCGTCGCGCAGCGCCGCTAGCGATTCGGCGCCCGACATCCCGGGCATGCGCCAATCGACTAGTACAAGATCGCCCGCGCCCTCATTGGTCAAGATTTCGAGCGCGCGATCCATCGTTTCTGCTTCGCGAACTTCTTCAGCCTGCAGTACATCTACAAGTAATTGCTTCATTCCACTTCGAAACAGCTCGTGATCGTCGGCAATTAAGGCTCGGATCGGCATGATCCTGCGTTCCAAGGCTGCACACGCACGAACGCGTGCGCTCAACCTTGCGACGGATTCTTCACCGGCTCAACCTCGAAATTAGCTCAGTGGGGGCCCGCGCCGCGCGCGCTGAGTGGGCGCAATGCCGCCTCTTGCACCGGATGCTCGCGCGCACGCACTTGGCGCAGCGTGTCGATGCGCTCGCGCTCAATCATGAAAAGTTCCAGCGCCCGGCCCGTGAGATTGCGCCCGTTGGCGACGCGCAAGCTCATCGGGTTCATTTGCTGGCCGCGGCGCAGCACTTCGTAATGTAGGTGCGGACCCGTCGAACGGCCCGTGGTTCCCACATAGCCAATCACCTGCCCCTGGCGCACGCGTGCGCCGGAGCGCATCCCGCGCGCGAACCGTGACATGTGCGCGTATGCAGTCTCATATCCGTTGGCGTGACGAATACGCACGTAGTTCCCATAGGAACTGAAAGGCCCTGCCCGCACGATCGTTCCGTCACCAGCGGCGAGGATGGGCGTGCCGGTCGGCGCCGCGAAATCAGTACCGCGGTGCATACGCGAGTAACCGAGAATTGGATGCCGTCGCATGCCGAAACCCGACGACAGGCGTGCGCCGTTGATAGGCGTCTTCATCAGGAAGCGCCGCGCGCTCTTGCCTTCGGCGTCGTACCAGTCGGGCCGGGAATCGCCCGGCGCGAGGAATTGGTAGAACGCGCGTGGACCGCGGCTCGACTCCAAAGAGACAAACAGCAACTCACCGGTCCGGACAGTATTGCCCTCGTCGTCATAAAACCGCTCGAACACCAGCTCGAAATCGTCGCCCGGCTGCACGTCGCGCTGGAAGTCCACGTCGTATGCGAATGCGCCCGCAAGCGCCGCTACTTCACGATCCGTGGCGCCAAGGTTAAGCGCGCTTGAATAGAGGCTGGTTTCGACCGGACCAGCGACGCGCGCAATCTCAAACGTAACCGGCATCAGCACTTCGCGCGCCTCGAAGCCGCCATTGGTGGTCCGGTTGGCCGTGACGGACGCACCCGGCTCGGAACGGAAGGCAACGCCTGTCAGCTCGGCAGTCGCGCCTTTACGTTGAAAATAGAGGCTGACTGACTGGCCCGGCCGCAACCGGCGGGGATTGTAAACGTCTGCGATCGAAGTGAGCGCCGCGCTGGTCTCCGCCGACGAGGCGCCGGCCCGCGTCAATAGACCGGCAAGGGATTCGCCGCTCCCCACGCGCATCTCGCGCGTCTCATGTTGAAGGTAAGCTTCAGTAAACGCCAAGTGCTCGGCGCGCCGCGCCGCCGCTTCGCGCAGCTCCGCGCTCTCTGCCGCCGCCGCATCTGCGGCGCCGCTGAACAGACCCGCATTCCAGGCCAGGCCGAGACCCACCAGCGACGCCGCCGCCATCACGCCGGCCGCCGCCAGTCCTTTACGGGCCTTTGTGAGCCTATGAGCGAAATCTGCTCTCAATCTCGTGCTCCAATAGCTGCCATCGGCAAAAAACGCACCATCGACAAGCGTTTTCAGCCGTATGGTTATCCAGCCAGAAACTGTAGTGGCGTCATCCAGTTAGCCGGGAGGTCGCCAGAGAGACGACCCCAGGACGAGCAAGGACCGCGCCAAGCGAAAGAGTATGGCACATAGGTCTAACCAGGCCGTTGCGAGTCAAGACCGGCCGCTGCCGCAGCCGCCGGAGGACCCGCCGCCCCGCCGTCGGCTCTTGGCCGGCTGGGCCACCGCGGTCGCCGCGCTGGCTATCAGTTTGATTTTGCTTGGCGCAGGCCTGTGGTTGGTCCGCTATTCTATCGCATCGTTCATGTTGGGCGCCGCCCTGGCCGAGCGCGGCGCGGAGGCGAACTTCGAAGTCATCCACCTCGACCTCAACGGCGCAGCCCTCGCCAACGTTCGCTTCGGATCCGAAACATCACCCGACGCCTCCATACCCCTCATCGAAGCGCGCTGGCGCTGGCAGGGTCTCGCGCCTCGTTTACATTTCTTAAGGCTTGTGCGCCCGCGCCTGCACGTTCGCGTGGATCAGGCGGGACGGATGTCTGCCGGCGCGCTCGACCGCATCACTGGTGGACCGCCGGGCGCACGCCGGCCGCGCCTGCCCGAAATCGAACTCGAGATCCTCGAGGGCCAGGCGCTCATTAACGCGCCGTTCGGTGACCTGACCGCCACACTCGAAGGCTCCGGAACACTCGGACGCGATTTCTCCGCCATCGGCCGCATTGAGCGCACGTCACGGCCCGGTCGTGACTTCGCTCTAGAAGGCGGCGAAGCGGAGCTGATCGTCGTCTCCCGCGATGAGAATATCGCCTTCCGGCTCACAGCGAGTGCGCGCGCGCTGACCTGGGCGAACGCCCGGGTCATCAGCCCAACTGTCCGAGTGCTCGGCCGCGCACCACTGGATCTTGCGCGCTATGACATCGAAGCCACCGGCGGCGCCGCGTCCTATCGCAGTTCAGGCGTGCGCACACAGACGGTCACGGTCGCAGCGGGCTTCGAAGGCTTCGCGCAGGAGAATTCGCTCGCGCCGACGACTTGGGCCGGCGAGGCGCGCGCAGGCGCCGCCGATCTGCGTGTCGGCGAGACCCGCGCTCAACATGCGCGCTTCGAAGCGCGTGTCGATGGCGATGGTGAACGCGGGCAAGGCGCTTGGACGCTCGGGGCTTCGCGCTTCGACGGATTTGCCCTGACGTCGGAGCGTCCGAGCGCGGAGGGCGCGTTCCGTTTCGAACTCGAAGGCAACGAAACGCTCACGGGCCAAGCGCGCATCTCACTCGCGCAGTCGCAGCTCAACGCCGCGGCGCAGGAGGATCTCCGCGCAGCATTTCCCGACTTGCCTGATGCGCCAGTCGGACCGACCTTCGCGCGCGCGGAAAGCGCGCTCGACGCGGCTGCTGACCGTTTCGATCTCACTCTGCCAATTGTGATCGGCGCCGACGAGGAAGGCGTGCGCCTTCAGATCGCGCAAGCGGCGCACGCGCGCGCTGCGAACGGCGCCACCCTGCAACTGTCGCCATTAAGACAGGATGCACCGGCGCTGGCGCTCGAGTGGCCAGGTCCTGTTCTGCATGGCGCGATCGCACTCGAACTCGCCGGTGGCGGCGCGCCGGACGCATCGCTGCTGCTCGACACCGTCAATTGGACGCCCGGCGCGCCGTTCGAAGCGGACGGCACGCTCACGCTCGCCAATTGGCGCGCCGAAAGCGCCAGCATTGCTGCGGACGAACTCGGCTTCAGCATTGTCAGAGAAGCGCGGGGCGGGCGTGTCGAACTCCGCGGCCCCGCACGCGTCACCGGCCCACTTGGGGACGGCGAAGTGCGCGACCTCGTCGCCGTGCTCGATCTCGCCATTCTGTGGGACGCCGGCTGGCGGGTTACGACAAACAGCGGCTGCCTGCCCATTCGCCTTGGTGGGCTCGACGCGGCGGGTCTCTCTTTCGGCAGCGGCGCCTTCTCGCTGTGTCCGCTGGGCGGCGTGCTGATCGCCGCCGACGCTGCGAGCAATCTCTCCGGCGGCTTCTCCATTCGCAGCCTCGCCCTCAACGGACGGATGGCTGGGCCGAACGCGCAGCCTGCTCGTGTGAGCGCCGGCAACGTCGTCGGCATTTTCCGAGGCCGTACAGGAGATTTCACGCTGGCGCTCGAAGCCGACACGCCGCGGTTGAGCATCGAGATGGGTCAAGACCGGACATTTGCGGTCGCCATGCAACGCATCACTGCGGACGCGCGCATCGCCGACAGTTGGCGCGTCGCCGGCACATTCGAATCTGGCACGCTTAACGATCCAGCGTTGCCGGGCGCGGTATCGACGATTGCAGGTTCGTGGACCGCGCAGCCGATCGACGACAAGCCGGTGATCCGAGTCAGCGCCGCGGAAGCATTGCTCACGGCAAATCGCCCGGCCAGCGACGCGCAGCGCCCGCTTTTCCACCCGTTGCGTATTGTGGAAGCGAATGGTGAACTTCGCGAAGGCGCGATCACGGCCTCCGGCGCCATTCTGCTGGAGGATCGCGGACGCCAGCTCGCGCGGTTCGCTGCGCACCACGACATCGATGAAGGCGTCGGCGCTGCGACTGTGACTGCGGAAAGCATCGTTTTCGGGCCGCAACTGCAGCCTTATGAAATCACCGAGCGCGCGCGCGGTCTGGTCGAAAACGTGCGCGGTCCCGTCGTCGCAACCGCCGACATTGGCTGGAGCCGCGAAGCAATCGTTAGCACAGGGCGTGTTCGGCTCGATGGCGTCTCGCTCGCCACGGCGACCATTCCCATCGTCAACGACGTCCACGGCGAAGTTGCGTTCGACGATCTCTTCGCCTTGACGACGCCGCCCGGCCAACAAGTCACGATTGGTGAACTCAATCCCGGTATAGCCGTGAGCAACGGTCGCGTGCAGTTCCAGCTGCTTGATCAAAGCCGCGTATCGATCGAACGCGCGGAGTTTGCATTCGCGTCCGGCGTGCTGGCCATGTCGCCGACGACGATCACGCTGGGCGCGGACGAAACGCGCTTCGAGCTCACGCTGCGCGATGTCGACGCCGCAGATCTCCTGCAGGCGCTCAACGTTCCCGACGTCACCGCGACTGGACAACTCGAAGGCAACTTTCCGCTTCTGCTGACGCGCCAGAGCGCCTTTATCCATGGCGGCGTCCTGCGCTCGCAGGGCGACGGCGGCGTGCTTTCTTACACCGGCCAAGCCGGCGAAGAAGCCACCGGCATTTCCCGCATCGCCTTCGATGCGCTGCGCAGCTTCCGCTACGATTCGCTATCGTTGACGCTTGATGGCGATCTCAACGGTGAGGTGGTGTCCTCGATCGAATTCAGTGGAAGGAATTCCGGCCGCCCCGTCGATCTTGGCCCGATCGCGCCTGTACCGGGCCTTGGCCGCGTCACCGTCCGCGGCGTGCCGTTCGATTTCAACGTGCGCGTCACCGCGCCCTTCCGCCGCCTGGCGCAAACGGGAGCCACCATCACCGATCCCGGCTCGCTGATCGAACAGGCGCAGCCGGAAGAAGCGTCGGAACCGGTTGACCCGGACACCCCTCCGCCCAAGATAAAGTCCAGCTTCAGAGCGTATTCAGCTCGGGGCGGCTACGAGGGTAGCCAGGAGTTTCGCGTGATGCGGGCACACCTGTTGACCGGTTTGGGCGCGGCCGTGATCGCCGCAGGCTGCATTCCTGTGCAGATCCAAGCTCCGGATGAACCGATCGAGATCAACCTCAACGTCAACATCCGTCAGGAAGTCATCGTGCGGCTCGAACGCGACGCCGCCGAGTTGCTGGAAGAGAATTCTGAATTGTTCGGAGCACCCACCCCATGATACGCGCCGCTGTACTTGCAGGACTTGCCGCCACCGCATTGATCCTCGCCGCACCTGCGTTCGGCCAAGCGACTGATCCGGTGGTCGCGCAAGCGCGCGCCAACGGCCTGATCGGCGAGCAAACCGACGGTTATCTGGGCTTCGCGCCGGGCGCCGATATCAGCGCGGATCTCCGCGGCCGCGTCAATCAGATCAACATCCAGCGCCGCGCCCTGTACACGCGCCGCGCGAGCGCGTCGAACGTGAGCGTTGAAGAAATGGCCTACGCAGTAGCGTGCGACGTGTTCGAGAACCGCATCGCGGCGGGCGAACGCTATCGCGACGAGGCTGGCCGATGGCGCCAGCGCACGGCGACCGAGCCCGCCCAAAAGGGCTCGCGCTGTCCATAGAACAACAGCGCGACACAGAGGCGCCTCGCTGGAAACGCCGAGCGCCTGCGCTCAGATAGCCGGTATGAAAGTCTTCCTGCTGACGCTCAGTCTAGGCGGCCTGTTGGCTATCGTGACTTTTGGCGTGCTCACCGACTGGGATCCCTCTTACATGAGCGTCCACGGCTGGGTTGCGCTGGGGTTGGGCACGTTTCTGTCGCTGGCCGTCGGCGGCGGCCTGATGGCCTTGGTGTTCTACTCCGCACGGAAAGGTTACGACGACCGCATCGAGGTCGACACCGACCCCGACTGACCTCTTATGGTCAGTCTGAGCATAATATGGTAGGCTGTGCCCGATGGCCTCCCGCAAAGCCCAGGCAAGCGCCGCGCAGCGGTTCAAGTCACTGTATTCGCACGGCTTTGTCCGCGTGGCCGCGTGCGCGGCGGTTGTGGCGCCCGCCGACCCGTCCGCTAACGCCGAGGCGATCCTTAAATTCTGGCGCGAGGCCGACGCGGACAAAGTTGCGCTGCTGCTGACGCCTGAGCTCTCACTGTCTGGCTACGCTATTGACGACCTGCTGTTGCAGGAAGCCCTGCTCGACGCTGTCGAAGACGCTATCGCCAAGCTCAAAGCCGAGAGCGAGAAGCTGTTTCCCATTCTCGTCGTCGGCGCGCCGTTGCGCTCGGGCGGTTCGGTTTACAATTGCGCCGTCGTCATCCATCGCGGTCGCGTGCTTGGCGTCGTGCCGAAAAGCTTTCTCCCGAACTACCGCGAGTTCTACGAAAAGCGCCATTTCGCCGTTGCCGGCGACACCGAAGAAGATGTGATCCGCCTTTGTGGCGAGGACGAATACTTCAGCGCCAACCTGATCTTCGCCGCCAGCGATGTGCGCGATTTCACTTTCCACGTAGAGATCTGCGAGGATTTTTGGTCGCCGATCCCGCCCTCGACCTACGGCGCCATGGCCGGCGCTCACATTCTGCTCAATCTCTCAGCCTCGAACATCGTCATCGGCAAAGCCGAAGACCGCGCGGTATTGTGCGACTCGCAATCGCGCCGCTCCGTTGCGGCTTACGTCTTCGCCGCCGCCGGTCGCGGCGAGAGCACGACCGATCTTGCCTGGGACGGCCAAATCGTTGCCTACGAGATGGGCGAGAAGATCGCCGAGGGCGAGCGATTCGCGCGTGAACCGAAGCTGGTTATCGCCGACATCGATGTCGCCCGAATCGCTCAAGAGCGCCGCCGCCTCTCCAACTTCCGAGACTCCGCCGCGAAGGAAAAAGAACGGCTGATCAAATTCGGGCACATGGAATTCGAGCTGGGCGCGACGCCGACCGAATTGCCGCTCAAGCGCAAGATCGACCGCTTCCCGTTCGTGCCCGACGACGCTGCCCGCCGCGACCGCGATTGCTACGAGGCCTACAACATCCAAGTCTCCGGCCTCGCCAAGCGCATCGAAACCACGGGCTCAAACCGTGTCATCATCGGCGTCTCTGGCGGCATCGATTCAACGCACGCACTGATCGTGGCCGCGCACGCCTTCGATCGCCTCGGCCTGCGGCGCAAGAACATTGTCGGCGTCACCATGCCGGGCTTCGCCACGGGCGACGCGACCAAGTCGAATGCCTGGGCGCTGATGAACGCGCTCAGCATCGACGCGCGCGAAGTGTCGATCGAACCCCTCGCGCAGCGCATGCTCGAGGACCTCGATCACCCGGCCGCGCGCGGCGAGGCGGTCTACGACGTCGCCTACGAAAACGTGCAGGCGGGCCTCCGCACCGACTACCTCTTCCGTCTCGCCAACAAGGAAGGCGGCTTCGTCGTCGGCACCGGCGACCTTTCCGAACTCGCGCTCGGCTGGTGCACGTACGGCGTCGGCGATCACATGAGCCACTACAACGTCAACGGCGGCGCGCCGAAAACGCTGATCCAATATCTCATCCGCTGGGTGGCTGACACGAACATCTTCGACGCAAACACATCGCAGACTTTGATCAAAGTCCTTGAGGGTGAAATCAGCCCGGAACTTATCCCGGGCGCCACACTGCAAAGCACCCAAGCCGTCGTCGGCCCGTATGAATTGCAAGACTTCAACCTCTATTGGCTCACTCGCTACGGCTTGAAGCCCAGCAAAATACTGTTCCTGACCTGGAGCGCATGGCGCGACAAATACGACTACGCCACGCTCAAAAAGTGGCTCAACGTCTTCATCACGCGCTTCTTCGCCAATCAGTACAAGCGTAGCGCCGTGCCCAACGGCCCGAAGATCGTCTCTGGCGGCGCACTCTCGCCACGCGGCGACTGGCGGATGCCGAGCGATGTCAGTGCGGCGACATGGCTCGCCGAACTCGCGCAGAACGCACCAGAAGCGCTGGACTGACTCTAACGCCCTCCCTAAGCCGTCAGTATGAGCGTGCAACTCGACTCTCTCATTGCCCTCGCCCTCGACGCAGGCCGCGAAATCATCTCGGTGCGCGACAAGGGCTTTAACGCGCAAACCAAGCTCGATGGATCGCTTGTCACCATCGCCGACCAGCACGCGGAACTCATCATCGAGCAAGGCTTAGCCGGCCTTGCGCCCGAAATTCCAATGCTGGGCGAAGAAGCCGTCGCCGAAGGCCGCATCCCCGAACTTGCCGCGCGCTTTTTCTGCGTCGATCCGCTCGACGGCACGCGCGGCTTCGCCAAGGGCGGCGGCGAATTCACCGTGAACATCGCGCTGGTTGAAAACGCTGAGCCAGTGATGGGCGTGGTCTACGCGCCCGCGACCGGCGAACTTTATGCCGGCGAACCCGGCCGCGCGCTCCGAGGCAAATGCGATCCGCAAAGCGCAAAGCTCACTGCACCACTCTCACCCATCGCAACGCAACCATCGCCGCCCTCGCAAACACGCATCGTCGCCTCCGATTTTTCCGGCCGCAACGAGCGCACCGCCAACTTCATCGCCGCGCTCAACGGCGTCATCACCCATGCCAGCTCATCGATCAAATTCTGCCGCGTCGCCGAAGGCGCTGCCGACCTCTATCCGCGCTTCGGTGACGTCAGCGAATGGGACGCCGCCGCCGGCCACGCCATCCTCAAAGCCGCAGGCGGCGATATCATGCGCCTCGACGGCGCACCACTTCGCTACGGCGGCGCCAGCGGCGACTTTCTGATCCACGGTTTCGTCGCCTATGCGAACGAAGCGGCGAAAAGCGCCGCGCTGAACGCTTTGCGCTGATATGGAGCGCCGGCGTCCTCGCCGGCGTACCGCCTCGACTGGCGCGAGCGTTGATGAACGAACGGTAGCGCCGGCGAGGACGCCGGCGCTCCATACTAACCGCTCAATCGCGCAATCAGCCGCTGCATGAATGCTGCGCCCTCTTCGATCTGGCTGAGCTCGATCCATTCGTCGGGCTGGTGCGCCTGCTCAATCGAACCCGGCCCGCAAATGATCGCCGCAATCCCCGCGCGCTGAAACAGCCCCGCCTCCGCAGCGTACGCCACCGCGCGCGTTTCGTTGTCGCCCGTCAGCGCGCGCGCCAAAGTTTCCGCGGCGCTATCGCGCTCAATCGTCAACCCCGGCGTGTTCGTGCGCCGCGTGATCGTCACCCCACCTTCCGGCGCGCGCGCCTTGATCTCGGTGTCGAGGTTCGCCGCCGCTGCGCGGAAGCGCGCTTCGATCGCATCGCCTTGCGCTGTTTCGGGGCAGCGCAAATCCCAGATGAACGAACACCGCCGCGCCAGAATATTCGACGCCGTGCCGCCTTCGACCTTGCCGATCGTCATCGTCGGCCCAGGCGGATTGAAATGTGCATGCGTCGCTGCGCGCGCTTCGCGCCCCATCTCCGCCACCAGCGACATCAGCTTCAGCGCTTCCATGACAGCCGAGACACCGGAATCCGGCAAGCTCGAATGCGCCTCATGTCCGATCACTTCGACGATGAACGAGCGCACGCTCTTGTGCGCCGACACCACTTTCATGCTGGTCGGCTCGCCGACGACTACAGCCACAGGCTTGTTCGCCTGGGTCGCGATCTCCGCGATCATCGACGGCGCGCCCAAGCAGCCGATCTCTTCGTCGTAGGAGAACGCTAAGATCAGCGGCTGCTTCAGCGGCGCAGCACACGCTGCATCGACGTGCGCGAGCGCGAGCGCCAGAAAGCTCTTCATGTCCGCCACGCCGCGGCCGTAGAGCTTTCCCTCGCGCTCTGTCAGCGTCCACGGATCGCTTGCCCAGGTTTGATCGTCGACCGGCACCACATCCGTGTGGCCCGACAGCACGACCCCGCCCGCCACATCCGGCCCGATCGCGGCGTAGAGGTTGGCCTTCGTCCCGTCAGCGTTCGCCACCCGTCGCGAAGCAACGCCCCGTTGGCGCAGAAATCCCTCGACCCACGCGATCAGTTCCAGATTGGAATTGCGCGACGTCGTGTCGAACGCGATCAGCCGCGTCAGAATCTCGAGCGTCGCGCCAATCTCGCTCACTGCTGCGCTGATACCGGCTGTCCGCCGGGCTCTTGGAACGCCAGCAGCAATATCCGGAAGCGCAGCGCGGCGTTGGGGGGGATCGGCCCGCGACCCTCGGGACCGTATCCGAGCGATCCAGGGAACGTCGCGATCACCTCGTCACCCGGACGCATGTGCGTGATTGCTTCGGAGAAGCCGGCCACGACCGCCTGCAGCGGAAACTCGGCCGGTTCTTCGCGCGCGAACGAAGAATCGAACACCTCGCCGCCGTCCACGAAGCTGCCCTCGTAGTGCACCAGGACGTTCGCGTTCATGGTCGGCCGAGGCAAGGACTGATCGTTGCCTCGGCGGCGGAACTGCAGTTCGAGGCCCGAGGGCAGCCGCTGCGCCTCTTCCTGGACGTCGCTGCCCATCGCGTCGTTCGCCTGCTGCTGAGCTGCGGCATCTTCCTTCTCGGCGCGCTCGATCTCATTCATCACGCCGCGGTCGTTGCCACATGCCGCCAGAGCCAATGACGCTGCGGCGAAGAAAAATCTCATCATCTGTAAAGCGCTTCCGTTTGTTCGATGGTCCAAGGCTCGGCTTCGCCAGCGCGCTCCCAGTCCTGGAACGCAGCGTCAGCAAAAATCGTCTCGCAATAGGCTTGCGCGAAATCGGGAAGAGTGACCGCATAGGTTCGCAACCGTGTGCACACCGGCGCGAACATGGCGTCCGCGATGGAACGCCGGCCAAATAGGAACGGTCCCTCGTACTTGTCGAGCACCCGTCCCCACAGATCGAACAGCTGCGCCAGGTCCGCCCGCACAGCGCCGCGCCAGTCGGGCTGCTTCTCCAAGCGGCGGCGAATATTGCACGACATCGCTTCGCGAAGCGCGAAAAACCCCGCATGCATTTCGGACGCCGCTGCGCGCGCCTCCGCTCGCGCCAGTTGATCCGACGGCCACAACGACGGCGCCTGTTCGGCCGCCCATTCGCAAATCGCTAAGCTCTCGTAGATCACGGTATCGTCGACATGCAGCGCCGGCACGCGCCCACTCGGCGAGACGTCGCGTACTTCCTTGATCTGCGACCGGCCATAGCCTTCGCCGCCCAGCGGAATGATCTTCTCGTCGAACGCTATTCCGCCCCATTTCAGCGCCAGCCAAGGCCGCATTGACCAGGATGAATAGTTCTTGTTGCCGATATAGAGGACGGGCCGCGCCATGGCGCGCTTGTTTCAGAGGCCGCCTGCGAGATCAAGCCACAGCGGCGCGCGTTTGCACGGCGCGCGAGGCGGTCTAAGCTCGTTTGCATTGGGGCGCGGGAGACTCGGATGCGGCTGGTTGCTGCGGCGGCGTTAATAGCAGCGTGTGTTGGCGTAAGCGTCGCAGCGGGCGGCGCCCCGGCGCCGGGTGCGTACTACGCACCGCTCGACCTGAGCGGCGCAACGCGCGCGGACATCGCCGAACCCAAGCAGGACAGGCCCGGCAAACCGCCGGTTCGCGGTCCTCGCGACACTTGCCGCTGGGCTAACGATTTCGAATGCGACGAACCGGACATCGGCACAGGCGCTTGCCCCATCAACACCGATGAAACCGATTGCCGCGCCATCCGCGCCGGCGTCGACGACGATTCTTGTCAGTGGGCAAACGATGGCGAGTGCGACGAACCCAGGTTCGGCACTGGCCAATGCGTCCAAGGCACCGATCGCGCCGATTGCGGCGATCTGTTCAATCTCCGTAACCGCGTCGATTCTTGCGTGAGCGCATTCAACGGGGTCTGCGACGAGCCGGGACGCGGCGGCAGCGACCAGTGCGAGCCGCGCACCGATCGCTCGGATTGCCAGGGGCGCGCGCGGCCGATGGCCATCAACGACCACTTCTTCGGCAACGACGACCGCGTGCGCGTGGACGTGAACGAGGCGCCATGGCGCTACATGGGCGTCGTGCGCATGCACGGCGGCGGCATGTGTTCAGCGACACTGGTTGCCAGCAACGTCGTCGCCACTGCGGCGCACTGCCTGTATTCGGATGGCAGCCTCGACGCCCGCGGCCGCTTCACAAGCGCCTCGGGCGAACACAACGCGCGCATCACCGCCTATCTGGTCGATGCTAGCTACAATTACATCCGTTTCAGCACGACCGAGGAGATCAGCGGTCTCGACTGGGCGCTGCTGCGCCTCGACCGGCCGCTCGGTGACACACTCGGCTTCGCCAGCGTGAGCGGCCTCGCACGCGATCGCGCTCAGCAAGCGCAGCTGATGCAGGCCGGCTACGCTTGGGATACCGGCGATCACATGGCGGCCAACCTCTCCTGCCGCATTCTGGAATCGCGTCTCGATCACACGTTCGCGCACAATTGCGACACGACGCGCGGCGATTCCGGTTCTGGGTTCGTTGTCCGCAGCGGCCGCGGCTTCGATCTGATCGGCGTCGATTCCGCCTTCCGTCCGAACGGCAGCGGCCCGCAGAACTACATTGCCGTCAGCGCTAGCGCATTCGCGCCGCATGCGGCCGCGTTCATCGCCGGGCGCTCTGGCGTGCCCGCGGATGGGCATCAGCGCACCAAGCCAGCCGAATAGAGGCCCAGCCCTTGCGACGCCTCGCGCGCGAACAGCGAGAGGGCATTTCGTGCGTCTCGAAACGATACACCCGCGCGAATTGAGCGACTCGGACGCCGCGCTTTGGCGCGCCCATCAGCTCGGCGACGCCGCTTTACAGAGTCCCTACCTGACGCCGGAATGGGCCAGATTGATCGGCAGCGTGCGAGACAATGCACGAGTCTGCATCATCCAAGACGGCGCCGGCTTCTGTGGCGTCCAGCGCATGTCGCGCTTCACCGCCATGGGCCTGGGCGCTCCCATCGCCGACTATCAAGGCGTGGTCGGCCTGCCGAACCTGCCGATTGATCGCCCAGCGCTCTGCCGGGCGCTGAAGGTCGGGCGCATCGACATCACCCATGCGCCGGCTGGGCAAAAGCTGCTCGCCGGCGCCGTGACTGGCGCCGAAGGATCATGGATCGCCGAGACCGGCGGTGGACGCGATCTTTACGAAGCTGCGCTCAGGCAACGCCGCAGCGAGTTCGTGCGCCAGACCGACAAGAAGCTGCGCAGATTCCAACGTGAGCATGGCCCCCTCGAATTCCGCGCGATTTCCTCTGATCACGGCGCTTTCGAAACCTTGCTGGCGTGGAAGAACGCGCAGCTCGCGCGCTCGGGCCAGCCGCAGATCTGGGCGACGCAGTGGGTGCGCCGGGCCCTCGACACGTGCTTCGACATGCGCGACGCGCAGTTTGGCGGCGCGCTGTTTACGCTTTCGGTTCAGGACAAGACTGTGGCCGGCGCATTCTGCCTGCGCAGCGCGCTCGTGCTGCACATGTGGATCGTCGCGCATGACCGCGCCTTCGACAGCTATTCTCCGGGCATCCAACTGGCGCGTTGGATTGGGGGCTGGGCAGGCGGCAACGGCATTGCCGAACTCGATTTCGGCCCGGGCGACTACCAATACAAACGCCAGCTCTCGACCGGCCAACGCATGCTTGAGCGCGGCGTGGTCGCCGGCGCCTCGTTTTCGGGCGCGATCCGGCGCGCGGAGCACGCCCTCCGCGCCGGCGTGGAGCGCCTGCCCGCTCCTCGCCTCGCCGAACTCCCGGGCAAGGCCATGCGCCGCCTCGATCTGATGCGCGCCTTGCACGCGTAACTGTCTCCAACTGGCGTGACCTCCCTGTAACGGCGTGGTAAATCCGGCGCCGAGGGATAGGTCAGCGGCGCGCGCGCTCCCCGCGCCCGCTCGGATGGAGGGTGGAATGCGCCGACTTTTCAACGCCTTGGTTGTTGTTCTCATGGCAGGCGCTGGCTTCGGCGCGAGCAGCGCTTGGGCTCAGCCGCGGGCTACAGATAGCACAACTCCACAGGTGCCGCGCTGCACTCAGAACCTCGGCACCATCTCGATCCAGGACGGAGATACCCACCAGGGCTGGCGCGGCATGAACCTGCAGCCTCCGGCGGGGCTCTTGCGCGTCGTCGTGCAGCAATCCGGCTGCTTCACGGTCGTTGAACGCGGACGCGGCCTCGACGCCGCCATGCGCGAGCGTGAACTTGCTGGCGGCGGCCAGCTGCAGCGCGGCTCTAATGTCGGCGGCGGCCAGATCCGCGCCGCAGACTATGTGCTGCTGGCTGATGTCATCGCGCAGGACAACAATTCAAGCGGCGGCGGCTTCGGCGCGGCGCTTGGCGGCGTGGTCGGC
This sequence comes from Caulobacteraceae bacterium, assembly GCA_052387215.1. GTDB lineage: Bacteria > Pseudomonadota > Alphaproteobacteria > Caulobacterales > Aquidulcibacteraceae > Vitreimonas. The sequence goes on along the minus strand of JBQTJK010000076.1, from coordinate 18,308 downwards.
GGCTCGCTTGGCGGCGTGATTGGCGGCATGGGTGTACGCAACCAAACCGCCCAAACCACCTTGTCCCTCGCGAACGTGCGCACGACCGAGTCGATCGCAGCCGAAGGCAACGCGCGCAATCGCAACTTCACCTGGGGCGGCATCGGCTTCCTCGGCGGCGGCGGCGCGGGTCTCGGCGGCTACACCGACACCGAAATCGGCCGCGTCGTCACCATCGCCTTCATCGATGCCTACACACAGCTGATCAGCCAGCTCGGCGTGCTCGACACATCGTCATCGGCCGCCGCGCCGCAGCGCACCTATCGCACCACACAAGCGACGCCGCTGCGCTCACGCGCGGGCGGCGGCGACGTACTGCGCAATTTGCCCTCAGGCGCGATGGTCTACCCGTCGGGCGAACGCGAAGGAATGTGGTGGCGTGTCACTGACGAGAACGACAACCAAGGCTGGGTCAACAACGATTACCTGCAGCCTGCGCCATAGCGGCGCGTCGCAACGCCGCTTCTTTGGGGCCGCGCACGCGCAAGTGCGCGGCCCTTTGATTTGACGCAACAGGCGGAACGCTCTTTTCCGGCCATGCGTTGGCGAACCATGGAGACGCATATGCTTCAGAACGGAACCGCATGGATGCTGGTCGCCGATGGGCGGCGTGCGCGCGTGCTGGTGGAACCTCGCCGCGGCGCAAGTCTCGAGGAACCCGCCGAATGGGCCATGGAGATCGGCCCCGAGGAACTTTACGACGCGCAAGATCGGCCGCCACGCAGCTTCGATCGCGTTGGCGCTGGACGTCACGCCATGGACAAGGGCCGCACGCTGCACGAGCAGGAGCAAGAGAACTTCCTCCGGCGCGTCGCGGACAGGATCGGCGAGGCCGAGAGGCACAGCCAATTCAAGCACCTGGTGATTGCCGCCCCGCCACGTGCGCTCGGCCTGTTGCGCAACATGCTGTCGGCGGGCGCGAAGAAACGCATCCGCGCCGAAGCCTCAAAGGATCTGCTCGATGAATCCGCGCCGAAGCTGCGCGAACGGCTGACGGAGCTGTTGCGTTAGTATGGACCGCCGGCGCCCTTGTCCGCCGAAGCTCAAAGAGCGAAGGCGGATCGTCGGCCTGCGCTAACCTAACAAAGTTGGACCGCGCGGCTCCTGCCGCGCATGCGGTGCGGACGCCGCGCTCCCACCTCCTACCGTCGCTATTGGCTCAGGATCCCAGGATGAAGTCGGCCTGGGTGATGAGGTTATTGCCGTCGCCGGTGACCCCCAGGAGCACGATGGTGGCGGCGCCGTCGATGGTGACTAGCGTGTTGACGCCCTGATCGGTGATGACGACGCGGGCGGCGAAATCGGCGCTGGTGACGCCGTAGCCGGCGAGGTCGAGGAAGTCCTGGCCGCCGGTTGCGTTGGCGTCGAAGTCGTTGACCGTGTCGCCGGCCGAGCCGGTCGCGAACACGAACGCATCGCTGTCGGCGCCGCCGGTGAGCGAGTCGGAGCCGGCGCCGCCGGTCAGCGTATCGGCGCCGGCGCCGCCATTGAGCGTGTCGTTGCCGCCGCCGCCATCGAGCACATCGGCGCCGTCATTGCCGATGAGATTGTTGGCGACGCTCGAGCCGGTGATCGTGTCGTTTCCGCTGCCGCCGGCAGCGTTCTCGACATTGGCAATCGAGACGAAGCCGGAAGCCGTGTTGGTTGTAAGATTGATGGTCACCCCAACCGTCGAGCCGGTATAACGCAGCCAATCGCCGCCCACACCCATGTCGGCGATAGCCTGTTCGATACTGGCGACGGCGCCGCCCTTGAAGAAGGTGAAGCTCGTCCCGTTCCAGGCCACTTCGAGCGTCTCGGCGCCGGAATTACCCTGACAGATGATCGTGTCGGTTCCAGCACCGCCATCGATCGCATCAACGCCTTCGCCGAACGAATAATAAATGGTGTCGTCACCGTCGCCGGCATTGATCGCGTCCGCGCCGGAGAGACCGTAGATGGCGTCGTTGCCATCGCTGCCCGAGATCGTATCGACGCCGTCATCCCCGATCAGCGTGTCGTTGTCGCCGCCGCCATCGATCACGTCGTCACCGGCCGCGCCGCGAATGGTGTTGGCGACGCTACTGCCGGTTAGCGTGTCAGCGAAAGCCGAGCCCCACGCATTCTCGATATTGGCGATCGAGATGAAGCCCGTCGCTGTGCCCGCGCCCAGATTGATGCTGATCGCCAGCGCCGAATTGTGTTGACGCAGCCAGTCGACACCCCCGCCCATGTCGACGATTGCTTCTTCGACGCTGACGACGGTGCTGCCTTTGAAGGCGGTGAAGCTCGTGCCGTTCCAACGCACGTCGAGCGTCTCGCCGCCGGAATTGCCCTGCGTGACGATGCGGTCCGCGCCCGTCCCGCCGTCGATGCTCGCATCAATCCCGTCGCCGAAATTGTAATGGATCACATCATCGCCGGCCCCACCGCTGATGCTGTCCGCGCCCGAACCGCCGGTTAGCGTGTCGGCGCCATCACCGCCGAGAAGCGAGTCCGCGCCGTCAAGTCCGGCGAGAAGATTGTCGGCGCCGTTGCCGGTAAGAACATTATCCAGATCGTTGCCTGTACCGTTGATGCCAGCAAGACCGACAAGCGTCAGATTCTCGATTTCAGCGGCGAGAGTGTAACTGACAGCAGCAAGAACGTGATCGGTTTGGCCAAGAGTGCTGACTTCGGTAATGAGGTCTCCGGAGTCGTCGACATAGTATGTGTCATTGCCGTAGCCACCGCGCATATCATCAGCGCCGGAGTCACCATTGATCGTGTCGTCGCCATAGTCTCCTATCAGCAAATCTGCGCCATCGCGTCCTTCGATCGTATCGTTGCCCAGACCGCCATTGAAGCCATTGCTGCCGCCATCGCCGCGGAGGGCGTCGTCTTGATCGGAGCCCACGATCATTTCGAGCGAGACGAACGTGTCGCCTACGGCGTCGCCAGTACTGAGGCTCGGCGTCTGAAGATCGAGCGTGATGGCGCCGCTCATGGCATAGCTCACTGTATCGCTATCAGCGCCGCCGTTGAAGTTTTCGGGGCTGAACGACGCGGACATCAGATCATCGCCGGCGTCGCCATTGATCGTTTCACTGCCGGCGGCCCCATGTAATCCACCGCCGCTGTGAAGAACATCATTACCGGCGCCGCCGTTCAGAGTGTCGAAGCCAACTTCACCCCAGAGAGTGTCGTCGCCTGCGCCGCCGGACAGCACATCATTGTTGTCTCTACCAAAAAGCGTGTCGTTTCCTTCGCCGCCATCGAAAATGTCGACGCCGAAGAAGCCATAGTAAGTGTCAACGCCTCCGGCGGTGCGAATGACCAGTCGTTCGATACCGGTTGTGGATAGCGAGCCGCCGCTGCCGAATATGTTGTAACGGTCCGACGCGACCTGGAAAATGCTGTACCCGCCGCCGCCAGCGCTGGAGTCGATGATGAGCAGGTCGTTGCTGCCAAACAAATCGATATTGTTGCTGGCGGAGATCACGCCAACGACCGTCAGCGTCGTGCTCACGCCGGCGCCGAGACTGAAACTCTCCATATTGCGCACAACGCCGCCGCTCGGCAGCGTAAAGCCCGTGGTTGAGCCTATCTGGCTGAGATCGAGCGTGTAGTTCGGTGTGTTCACGCTGAAGAAGAAACGGTCGACGCCGTCGCCGCCATCGAACACGTCGCCCGCCTCGCATAGGTCGAACATGTCGTTGCCGAGGCCGCCATTGAGCTGATCTGCGCCGTCCTCTCCTCGCAGGTCGTCATCGCCCTCGCCGCCATTAAGGATGTCGTTGCCGATACTGCCGTTCATGTAGTCGTTGCCGCCCTCGCCGTTCAGCGTGTCGTTGCCGTCCGCTCCAAAGACATTGTCGTTGCCGCCGCCGGCGTTGACAGTATCAGTCCCCCCGAAGGCGTTGATGTGATCGGCGTAGGCCGTTCCGGTGAAGCTATCGCCGCCGCCGAACAGGGCGGTCTCCAGTGCAGCGGTATTGTTGCTGAGCACCCAGCTGTACAGAGTAGGCACTGAAATCGAGATGCCCGACACCGTCATCGTCACTGGCACGCCGAAGGCGAAATAGGTGGTGTAGGTGAAGCCCGTCACCGTGCCGCTTTGGGGATCGCCGAAAGCGTCGAAATTCGAGAACGTCCCCGTGGCCACCAGCGTCGTCGTGCCGCCAAATGTCAGCGCGTTTGTATAAGTGACTTGGGTTGCGTTGCCCGACACGGTCGTGTTCGCGTCTGAGATCAGCGAGAGCAGAAACCCCACTGTCCAAACGCCGCCGAAGCCGCCGCTGGAGGCGTCGCCGCCTGAATACACGATCGTAGGCATGATCCCCCCACTATCCGGCGCGCATCGCCTTCAAGGTCCCGCAAGAACAATAGCTAGGCGACCGATCGCGGGTCTAGGAAAATTTCCGCCACCCACGTTCAGCCTTGCTGCACGTGCGCCTGTTGTCACTGAACTTGCACAAACGCGCCCGGCGGGATCATGCGCGTCCCAACACGCAGCGATCACACTCACGCCGCCGCCACGGTCTCCACCGGATCGTGCTCCGCCACGAAATGGCCCCGCCCGACCTCGATCCATTGCGGCCGGTATTGAACTGCGTCAGGGTTATCGATGACGCGTGACTTGAGGAAGCGCAGCGGGGCGCGGGTGTCGAGCGGGCTCGGCAAATCGCCAACGAGGCGCACCCGCGGCTTGTTGCGCGCGATGTCGGGATCCGGCGTCGGCGCAGCAGCGAGCAGCGCCTTGGTGTACGGGTGGCGCGGATCACGCAGGATCACTTCCGCCGGCCCGTACTCCACCGCGCGTCCCAGATAGAGCACCAACACATTGTGCGAAATTTCGCGCACAACTGCGAGGTCGTGGCTGATGAACAGGAAGCTGGTCTGGAACTCGCGTTGCAGATCGGCCAGCAGCTTCAGAATCTGCGCCTGGATCGACACGTCCAGCGCCGACACCGCTTCGTCACACACGACAAGCTTCGGCTTCAGGATCATCGCCCGCGCCACGCCGACGCGCTGGTTCTGACCGCCGGAGAGTTCGTGCGGATAGCGGTTGATCAGATCGGGATCCAAGCCCACCTGACGCATCATCTCTTTCACCCGCTCCTCGCGTTGCGCGCGGTTCAGTTCGGGAGCGAACGCCAAGAGCGGCTCGGCAATCGATGCGCCGAGCGTCATGCGCGGATCGAGGCTTGCGAGCGGATCCTGGAACACAATCTGCAAATCCTCGCGCGACTTGCGGATCGCCTCGCGTTCGCTTGGCAACAGGTTGCGGCCCAAGAATGTCACTTGGCCCGCATCGCGCGGCAGCAATTGCACCACGGCGCGCGCCAAAGTGGACTTGCCACAGCCGCTTTCGCCGACGATGCCGAGCGTTTCACTCGCTCGCAGTTCGAAGCTCACGCCGTCGACGGCGCGCAACGGCTTGGTGCGCCCGAACAGAGAGCCGTCCTTGACCTTCACCGGGAAAATCACGCGGACGTCGTCAACCTTTAGGATCGGCGGACCGTGCTCCGGCGGCGGCAGCTCGACGTAGCGCTCGCCATCGATGCGCGGCACCGCCTTCAACAGCATTTTCGTATAATCGGCGCTAGGGTTCGAATAGATTTCGTCCACCGATCCTGTCTCGACAATCTCCCCGCGCCGCATCACAGCCACGCGCTGCGCCATCCGCGCGATCACGCCCATGTCGTGCGTGATCAGCGCCACCGCCGCATGCGTGTCCTTACGCAGATCCTCGATCAGATCGAGCACTTGCGCCTGCACTGTTGCGTCGAGCGCGGTGGTCGGCTCGTCGGCGACCAGCAATGCGGGCTCGGCCATCATCGCCATCGCGATCATCACCCGCTGCCGCATGCCGCCGGAAAGCTCGTGCGGATACTGCCCCATCCTGCGCGCCGCCTCGGGAATGCGCACGCGCTCTAGCCACTCGATCGAGCGTTCACGCGCGACTGCGCCCGTGACTTTGAAGTGATGTTCGAGCACCTCGCCCATCTGCGCTTCGACCGTCATGTGTGGCGTCAGCGCCGTCAGCGGATCCTGAAACACGAACGCCACATGGCGGCCGCGGAACTGATCCAGCTCACGCCGCGGCAGGCCCAGCACTTCGCGGTCCTGGAACTTCACCGATCCCGAAACGCGCGCGTTCTCCGATGTGAGGCCAAAGGCCGAGAGAAACGTCTGGCTCTTGCCCGAGCCGCTTTCCCCCACGATGCCCAGACACTCGCCCTTGTTGATCGCAAGCGATATGCCCTTCGCCGCCTCGACTTCGCCGTCCGGCGTTTCGAAGGTGACGGCGAGATTGGAGATTTCGAGAACCGTGTCAGTCATGGCGGCGGAGACTAGCCAGGGCCGTTGAGATGTCCATTGTCGGTGGCGGTCCTGTTTCGGGTGTGGGACAAAAGATTGCGACGGAGCGGCCCAATGGCGCAGATGAACTACCTCACCCAGTGCACCTTCGATTTCGGCGCGCTGGCGCAATTGCCGAAAGTGCTGAAGGCGCACAGCGTCAGCCGGCCGTTCGTCGTCACCGATCCGGGCCTCAAAGCCAGCGGCTTGCTGGACACGCTGCTCGCCGCGCTCGGCGAACCGCCCACCGGCGTCTTCACCGACACGCCCGCCAATCCAACCGAAAGCGCCGCCAGAAAAGCCGCCGAGGCTTTCCGCGCCTCCGGCGCCGACGGCATCGTCGCCTTCGGCGGCGGTTCGTCGATGGATTTGGCCAAAGCCATGGGCCTGATGGTGACGCACGACGGCCCGTTCGAGCGTCTCGGCGCCAGCGTGCGCGGTATGAAGTTCATCACCAAGATTCCGCCGTTGATTGCTGTGCCCACCACCGCCGGCACCGGCAGCGAAGTCTCGCCAGGCGCGGTCGTCGTCCTCGACAACGGGCGGAAGGAGACGTTCGTTTCCGCCCATCTGGTTCCTGTCGCCGCCGTCTGCGATCCAGAACTCACGCTCGGCCTGCCGCCGCTGCTCACGGCCGCCACCGGCATGGACGCGATGACCCACTGCATCGAAGCAGTGCTCTCCGTCGTCGTGCATCCGCCCGCAGAAGCAATTGGCGTCGACGGCGCCGAACGCATCGGCAAATGGCTCGAACGCGCCGTCAAGGACGGCGCCGATCGCGACGCGCGCTGGCACATGATGATGGGTTCGTTCGAAGGCGCGCTGGCATTCGCCAAAGGCCTGGGCGCCGTGCATGGCCTCTCTCACGCGCTAGGCCGCATTCAGGAGCTGAAGCTGCATCACGGCACGCTCAACGCCGTCATCCTGCCGCACTCGCTCGCCATGATTGGCAACGCCGCGGATGAAAAATTTGCGCGTCTCAAGCGCGCGCTCGGCCTCGCGCCCAACGCGGACTTGCCGCAATACATCGCCGATCTCAACGCCCGCATCGGCCTGCCGCCAAGCTTGAGCGCCATGGGCGTAACCGAAGCACACTGGCCCTCCACGCGCGACTACGCCGTCAGCGATATCGCCACACTCTCGAACGCCGTGCCGTTCAACGGCGAGAAATACGACGAATTGTTTAGACGGGCAGCTCTAACGCGGAAGTGATGTCCCTGCGCGGCGCGTGCGCTTGCCGCTCCCGCCCAAGCGCGCACACGATGCGCCCATGACTTCTGCCTCAACCATCGCGCCCTGGCCGCCAAGCCGTGCGAATGCCAACGCGGTCAGCGAGGACAGTTGCGCCGCGGATCCGGCGGGCCCTGCCGCCTATTGGATCTATGACGAGGCGTCCGTCGGCTTCGTCACATCGGGCTGGTTCGAATACGCCAGCGAGGGCGCCTCGGTGCTTGCCGCGCCCGGCTCGGTGATCCTCGGCAACGCCGGCGAGCCCTTTACGGTCCGTCATGTCGACACACTCGGCAACCGCCGCCTCGTCGTGTCGTTTAGGCGCGACCTGCTCGAAGAAGTCGCGCGCAACGCAGACACAGAGCCGCGCTTCGGCGCGATCGCCCTGCCGCCAAGCCGGTCCGCGACGCGCATGTTTGGCCTGATGCGCGCGCTCTCGAAGAGCAGCAGCGACGACCTCCTCTACCCCCTCGCGCACGCGGCGCTCATTGCAGAGCGTCCGCGTACATTCGATGGCATCACCCCGCGCGACCGCCACCGCGTACAGGCAACGGTGAAGCACATCGAGGCGCATTTCGACGAACCGTGCTCCCTGCAAACGCTCGCCGACATGGCGGGCTTAAGCCGCTTCCATTTCGTGCGTGTGTTCGCCGCCGCGGTCGGCCAAAGCCCAAACCAGTATCTGATCAACAGGCGCATGCGGACGGCCGCGGATCGGTTGCTAACGACGAAGGCGCCAATCGCGCAAATTGCCTTCGATGTCGGCTTCAACGACATCTCGCACTTCTACGCCTGCTTCCGCGAAGCCTTCGGCTGCACGCCGCGCCAATGGCGCTTGCGCCGATAGCGCGCAACATCGCCCAAGACGGTGGCGAGCCGTTCGGCTTCACTGCCCGCTCGCGCAATCAGCGGGAGCACACATCATGACATCGACGAGAACCGCGTTGTTCGCGGCCCTGGCGGTGATCGCGCTTGCGCCTGTCGCAGAGGCGCAAATGGGCGGCATGGGCATGGAATCGACACCGCAGCGAGAAGACCCCAATGTCGCCTATCAAGCCGGCGTCACTGCGCTGAATGCAGGCGATTATGCCGAAGCGATCCGCCAGCTCCGCACTGCGCGCCGCGCCGCGCCGCGCAACGGCGACATCAACTACACGCTCGGCCTCGCCTACAACGCCAACGGTGACAAGGACGAAGCAAAAGAAGCCTTCCAGCGCGCCGTCCGCGCCAACAACGCGCCGATCCCGGCGCGCCTGCAGCTCGGCCTCGTTGCGCTCGAGCTCGGCGATCGCGAAACGGCAACGGAACAGCAAGCCGCGTTGCAGCGCCTGGTCGGCTCATGCGACGCGGCGTGCGGCGATGCGCGCCGTGCGCAGATGCAATCCGCTCTGGATCAGCTCACGCGCGCTCTGACCGCGCCCTAAGCCTCACTCCACCTTCGCCAGGAAATCCAGCAGCGCGTCCCACGCCTCCGGCTCGTCCAGCATTGGCGCGTGGCCAATGTTGTCGACCGTCACCACCTGCAGGTTCGGATTCACCTCGCGCATGTGCGCCACCGTGTCCTCGGAAAGAATATCGGACAGCGCCCCGCGCACGCACAGCATCGACTTCGCCGACAGCGTCGTGAAATACGGGGTCAGGTCTATTGGCGGCGCATCGGGATCAAAATCCGCGAACGCCAGCGCAATATGCGGATCGTAGTCCGCCTCGATGCGCCCGTCATCGCGTTCACGGAAGGTCCTGCGCGCCAGGGCAAGCCAATAGGCCTCATCGTCCAGCCGGTCCGGGAAAGCGCCGCCATTGACGGCGCGCACAGCCTCCGCGGCCTCACGCCATGATTGCACCGGTTGAACGTGACCGAGATAGCTGGCGATCCGCGACAAGCCTCCCGCGCTCAAACGCGGTCCAACGTCGTTCAGCACGGAGGCCGCGATGCGATCCGTCGCCATCGCAGCCAACGCCATGGTGATGAGCCCACCCAACGACGTGCCGACAAATACAGCCTTCGCCACGCCCAGCGTATCCATCAACTTCAGCACATCCTGCGCATATACTGCCGGCACATAGTGCGCCGGATCGGGATCGTTGGCGCTCTTGCCGCGACCGCGCATGTCCGGAACGATGACGCGCCGGCCCAACGCTGCGATGCGCGGCGCGATCACCTCGAAGTCGCGCGAGTTGCGGGTGAGGCCGTGCAGACAAATCACCGGCAGCCCGGTCTCGGGCAGCAGCGGCGCATAATCGCGCGCGTAGAGCGCCAGCCCGTCGACCGTCGCGATCACGCGCTCTTCGAAGCCGCCGATGGTCGTGGCCGCGCCGGAATCCATGCCGCTTACTCCATTAGCCCGGCGCGCGTTCTTGCGTCACCGTCGCGTTGGCATCGACATACTCAACCGCGCGCATCGCCCGCAACCGTGCGCCCCAGCGCCGTTGCACTGCGGCTTGCTCGTTCGCCGCAACCGCTTCGCAAGTCTTGAGCACCATCTCGGCGCCGCCGACGGTGAAACGATCGAAGCACAAACCGCTGAACGCGCTCTGGCGGCGAAGTTGAATCTCCACTTGACGCTGCGCCGCCGCCGTTTGCCCACGCGCCGCTTGGGCCTGGGCGCGCGCAATCGGCCCGCTGCCGCGGAACCGGACGATGAGGCCCACAGGCGCCGCGCGCGCCTCGGCCTGCGCGATCTGCGCCACTGCTTGCGTTTGCGCTCTCGCGTTCGTTTCAGGTCGCAAGGCAATGACCAGCGCGCCCGCCATCAGCGCCCCGCTCACGGCAATGCCCCAGATGCGTAGAGCGTTTACATCCATGGCCCAGACCTTGGCGCTGGCCGAACGACGCGTAAAGGCCTCTCGCCCGAGCATGCGAGCGTCCTGCCGAAACGGGAATAGCCGCGCATCTATCCGGCCGGAAAGCGACAGCCTTTGCTGGTGGGAGCGCGCGGCCTCCGGCCGCGCATTTCCCAAGCATTTCAGCGAGAAACCCGATGCGCGGCCGGAGGCCGCGCGCTCCAACTTACGAGGATAGATCAGATACAATCCGACTGGGGTCCAAGCGGAGCTATACTAGCGGCCATGAACTTCACCCCACGTCCGCTGCCCAAACATCGCCGCGCAAGGCTGATCGCCTGGGCGCTGGCGATGCTGGCGTGGATGGCGCAGGTGATCTTCGCCGGCGCCGCCTTCACCAAGCGCCACGAGCGCCAGCGCGGGCCACGGATGTCGCTCGATCGCCTCACGCGCATGGTGAAGATGCTGATCATCTCCCGCGCAATCGATCTTGCAGGGCTGCGCTGGCGCAAGCGCTACATCCGTGTCTATCGCGGCCGCAACATCACTCCGCGCGGCTCGATCCGCGCCATCATCGGTTCGCGCGTGCGACGCCACTTGAAGCGCAAGGACAAGGGCGAACGCATCGGCGTCTTGATCCACGCGATCCGGCATCTGGACCGCTACGCCGCACTTGTCGCCAAGCGCATGAAGCGGCGTTTGACCCGGCGCTCGCTGGCCCTGTTCGCGGCGCCGCCGGCGCCGGCCGCGCCGGTGACGTCGCTTGCTATGCCAGCGGCATTCTTCGCTGACAGTTCATAAGCTCTCGCTAAGGACCGCTGTTCTTTCAACCGCGGCGAACCCACGTTCGCCGCGGGCGCCGGCACGCGCTTTATGGCGCCAAGCTCTGCGCCGCGCGCGCCAGATCGAGCCGGCCCCGCCCGCTCGGCCGCGTGCACGTCGGCGAGCCCGACGCGATCGGGGTGGCGTTGCTCGAACGCGCACATTCGATCTCGCCGAAATTTGCCGCATGCGGGGCAATTGCGCGCGTGAACAGCGCGCCCTCGAGTTGCCGTCCGCGCAGCCCCGTCTGCGCCGCCAGCAGCGCCAAAGCCGCCGAGACATGCGGCGCCGCCATCGAGGTGCCCTGCAGGAAGGAATAATAACAACGCTCGGTCGAGTTCGAGTTCAGCGGATCGTAGCAGCCGCTCGCTGTCGCGCGGGTCGACAGCACGCCGTCGGGGCGCCCGTCATTGTCGCCATCGGCGAAGATGTCGCCCCCCGGCGCCAAGAGATCCACTTGCGGCCCGAAGTTCGAGTAGAACGCCAAGCCGCCGCGCGCATCGTTGGCGCCGACGACGATCACGTTGTTGCAATTGCCCGGCGCATAGAGCGAAGCCTGGTTGGCCTTGTTGCCCGCCGCCACCACGACAACGACATTGCGCGCCACGGCCGCGTCGATCGCCGCCTGCATCGATGCCGGACACGGCGCTTGGATAGTCAGGCTCATATTGACGATGTCGGCATGCGTGCGGTTGACGATCTGCTGATTGCCCGCCGTCACCGCCGGGGCGATGCCCGCCGCCCAGCGAATGCCGGAGACGATATCCGCGAGCTCGCCGCCGCAGCGCCCGAGCACGCGCACCGGGATCACAGTCACGTCCCAGGCGCCGCCAGCGACGCCGACGCGATCGTTCGTTGCCGAAGCGCCGATCGTGCCGGCGACATGCGTGCCGTGATACGAATTCTCCGCCGTTGCGCCGCAGCGATCGCCGGCATCATTGGCGTCGCCATCGATGCCATCGCCGTCGCCGCCGCGTTCGGGGTTGTTGATGAGGTCCACACCTGTGCCGACATTTGCCGCGTTGCGCATATCGGGATGCGAGAGGTCGAGCCCCGTATCGAGAACCGCTACGCGCACCGTGCGCGAACCTAGTTGCTGCGCCTCCCAGAACGAGACAAAGCCCGCGCCGCCCGGAGACGCGCCCTCGGCCGTGCCGTTCGGGCGATAGTGCCACTGCAGCGCGTATAGGGGATCGTTCGGCGCCCCGCCCACGCGCGCCGGCTGCGTCGGCGCAGGTGGCGTCGGCGCCGGCGGGCTCGAGGGCTGCTGTGTCGGCCGATCGCGCCGCGGCGGACGTGTGAAGCCGCTGTCGGCGATGTAGTTTGGCTCGACATATTCAAAATCGCCCGACTGTGCGAGCCGCTGGATCGTACAGCGCGTCGCCAGCGCGATGTCGTTTTCGAGCTGCTGCTGACTCACGATGCGCGGGCAACGGTCGGTCGCGCTCCATTCGATGGCGTCAGGAATGTCTTCGGTGGTGACATTCTCGGCCTGTTTGCGGCCGTACGCCGTAGGACTCACGCCAGACGTGAGATCGACGGTAACCACGCCGCCGGGCCGAACGCGAATTTCGCCGCTGATGCCGAGCCGCCGCAGCGCATCCTGCGCCGCATCGCTCGCGGTCGCCGACGCTTCCGCCTCCGCGCGCGTGCGCACCTGCGCCGCCAGATTCTCCGGCAATTGCTCGAGCGCGTCCACGCCTTGCGTGCGCAGCGAACGCACAAAGTTCGAAGCCAGGCCCAATTCCTGCGCCGACTCCGCCAGCTCCTGCTCCATCGGCGGGCCGACAAGAATCTGTCCCGGCGCGATCAACACTGGATCGGGCGCCAGCAATGCGGCCATCTCAGCTTGCGGCTGCACGGCGCCCGAAAGCGCGCGCGCCTCCAGCGGCACGTCATTCAGCGGCGTGGGTCCCGGCTCTTCCACCCCGCCGCGTCCGGTCATGCGCTCCCACACGTCGCGGAGCTGATCGCATGCGCCGAGCGCCAGGATCGGCGCGAACGCCAATGCGGCCAGGCTCCACCGGCGTTGCGACATCGCTTGAACTCCCCACCTAAACTTTAGGACAAAGAAACGTTAGCTTGGCGGCCCCCGATGACAAGGCGATGTCGAAGAGGGTCCGTGGAGAAGGTCAAACCTTAGGTTTATGAGTGTTTTCCCCCTGGCGGCGAACCTCGCCGCGGCGCGCAATCCGGATGCGCCGCGCGTGCGGACGGAAGACGAGGCCACCACCCTCGCGGGCGGCCCGGTATTCCTGGCCGTCGAGGAACTGCCGGATCAATTCGAGACACCAGCGGCAGCCGAAGAAGCTGTGCCGGATTTGTACGGTACCGGCCTCTACGAACTGATCTGGCGCGACGGCGCCTGGCGCGTGACCATGCGCTACTGGCGTCCCGCTCCACCCGCGCCGGTTGCGCGCAGCGGCGAAGCGGCGGCGAAGAAACCGCTCGGCCGCGCGCGCACGCCCGAGGAAGCCCGCGCGTTGCTGGGCGCGCCAGCGGAACTCGCGAGCGAAGTGCTCCCCAACCTCTATGTCGACCACAAGCAGCTGATGCGGCGCTGGGGCGAGTTCGTGAAGAACGGCCTTGGCGAAATCGTCGAACGCGAGGGCAAGTTCGCGCTCCGCCTCACCTTCTGGCGGCCGATGCATGCGCCCGGCCTCGCCTCGCCGTTGGCGCCCGTCGAGCGCATCGAGCTTGCCGAACGTGTCGCCGCGCCGCTGCGCCCCGAAGCGCCGCAAGCGGAACTCGACATCGGCTTGTTCGAAGACCAGGCGCCGGAGAATCCAAATGTCGTCCTCGTCACCGAAGAAGGCGACGGGCGCTTCAGAGGCAGTGAATGAAACGGCGCCGGTGACCTCTCACCGGCGCCGCTAACGTCAGTCCTGCTTCGCGCTTACTGGCGGAAGCTGATCCGGATGTAGCCGAAACGGCCGGGCGGATCGTAGGTGGTCGGATCGAAGTTGTTCAGCCCGCAAGTAAAGCAGCCAGGCGGATCTTCGTCCGTCACGTTGTTGACGCCCAGCGCGATGGTGACGCGGTCGTCGAGTGCGGTCGGCGACCAGCGCGCCTGCAGGTCGATATACGTAATCGAGTCCAGCGTGTTGGGCGCTGCGGCTTCATCCACTGCGGAGATGTGGCGCGCAGTGGCGGTTGCGCCGAACTCGCGCCAGTCCCAATCCAGTGAAAGGGTCGACTTCACTTCTGGGTAGGCCTGGTCTGGGCTGCCGCGTTCGGTGCCTTCACGCGGGATTGCCACGGTGCCTGTCGAGGTTGGCACGATCTCGTCGAACTCAAGCAGGAAGTTAGTCGCCGAGCGCAACGAGAAGGTGCCGAACGACCAATCGGGCGAGGTCCAGTTGATGGTGAGATCGACCGCGCTCGTCTCGATACCGCCGATATTGATCAGCGGGTTACTGATCGCCGAGACGGTGCCCGTGGGCGTGCGCGTGATGGTGGCGCAGGCAAGCGCATCGCCGGTCTGGGCGCAGCGGTCCAAGAGCGATTGGCCGTCTTGCGCCTTGATCGCGCCGTCAAGTTCGATGTTGGAGTAGTTCACTTCGAACGAGATGTGGTCCGACCACGACGTGTCTGCCCACATCGACGGCTGCCAGACCAGGCCGATATTGTAGCCTTGGCTGGTCTCGGGCTGCAGACTCGGGTTGCCGCTGGTGATGACGGGCAGCTGTGGGTTGAGCTGTACGTACGAGCCATCAGCTGGCACGCCGGCATTGATGCAGTTGTTCTGCACGTTGATCGGCGCGACCGGGCCGCCAGAGAGGCCGAGGAAGTCCGAGCATGGATCTTGGACCTCTTGGTCGAACCGCGAGGCGGTGCCGAACAATTCGCCGATCGACGGCGCCCGGAAGCCCTCGCCCCAGTTGAAGCGCACAAGCACATCCTCGATCGGGCGCCAACGCAACCCCGCCTGGAACGTCGAGTCTTCGCCGGAGGTCGAGTATTCGAAAATGCGTCCGGCCAACGATGCGGTCAGCTCATGCACGAACGCTGCGTCGGCCAGAAGCGGGATGCGGAATTCCGCATACGCTTCGTGCACGTTGATGCTGCCGCTCGCGGGTTGCGCTGGAATGTCGGATGAGAAACCCGCCGCGACGATCGGATCGGGATCGAACGAACCTTCGGTGCGACGGTACTCGACACCAAACGCCGCGCTCAGCGGGCCGGCGGGCAGACTAAGCAAATCGCCGGTTATGTTGGCGCTGTAGTCCTGCAACTCCTGCTCAGAATGGTCGCGCTGGATGAAACCAATATAGTCAAGCATGTCCGGCGTGATCGTCCCGGCGCCGCCGAAGATGTTCAGCGGCACGCACGGCGCGACGCAGCCCGCGATCGGGCCGAGCGCTTGAACGACACGCTGCGCATTGACGTTGCCGGTGAAGGTCTGCTCGGCGCTGTTCTCGGACCACACGACATTGAGGTCCCAATCCCAAGGGTTGTCGAACAGCGAAACGTCGCCGCGCAGCGTCCCGGTGATGTTGAACGTGTCGACATCCTGCTCGTAGTGACGTGGACCCGCCTCAACCAGGCGGCGGCCGACGAATACGAGCGTGCCGGGGCCGAGATCGAAGCCGAACGGGTTGTACGGATTGTCCGCTGCGATCACCACCGTGTCGAGCAAATTGCCGTTGCCCGCATCGGGACCAACGAAGAGGGGAAGCGGCGCCGCCTGGTTGGCCGACTTGCGCTCGACGAACGTCGCGCGCAGCCGGAACTCCATGTCGTTGTTCAGCTCCTGGATCCACTGGCCGAAGAAACTGATGCGCTCCGACGGCGTAACCACGTAGTTTAACGGCTGGAAGTTGAATCGCAACGCGTCGCTGAACGGGACGAAATCCGGACCGCCGTTCGGAAGAGCCGGGTTGTACGTCGGGAAACCGCCAGGCGGGAACGCGGCCGCGAGCGTCACGTCCAAATCCTGCAACGTGTTCGGGTCGGTGAGAATGAAACGCCCGAACGGCGTGCCCGAGCTGCAGCCGCCACCCAGACACGAGGTCGCGCCGGGCGTCGGGAATTGCGAGATGTCGCGATCCGCGGCCGACACGAAGTCCTGATCGACGTAGCCTGCGCCGACGATGATGTGCGTGCCCGGCGCATTGAGGCCGAACGAAGCGTTGTACTCCTGTGTGACGCCGTCGCCGTAATCGAGATAGCCGCCATACTGCGCCGACGCGATCAGGCCGTCCTGTTCTTCGCGCGTGATGATGTTGACGACGCCTGCGATAGCGTCCGAGCCGTAGATCGAGGACGCGCCCTGTTGCAGCACTTCGATGCGTTCGATCATGCCGGACGGAATGGTGTTGAGGTCGACCGAGCCAGGCACGCCAGAGGCGGACGCGCCGTTCACCCAACGCAGACCGTCGACAAGCACCAATGTGCGCGGCGTGCCGAGGGTAGATTCAATCGGTCGTCGCAACACCCAAATTGAGGGAGTTGTGAATGAGCAATAGGAAGAGACGCTGGAATCGATCAGGACGTCGTGGGCTGCGGTCGCCAGGGCGACCGCAGGCTTCGCGACGAGAGAACCACAGGCTGTTTTGGACTGCGATCGCGGCGGGCCTTACGAGTGAGCGCGCAGCGATTGTCGCCGGTGTATCGCCTCCCGTTGGAGTTCGATGGTTCCGTGAGAACGGCGGCATGCCACCAACGATATTCGCGCCATGGTCCAAACCCCTGTCCGGACGATATTTGTCTTTTCAGGAACGCGAAGAGATTGCGCTTTTGCTGGCGCAAGGGCGCGGCGTACGCGAGATCGCTCGCAAACTAGGTCGTTCAGCATCGACGGTCTCACGAGAGCTTCGACGCAACGCCGCTACGCGGAGCCGCGGTTTCGCTTATCGCGCTACGACGGCGCAATGGCATGCTGATCGATGTGCCCGTCGCCCGAAGCCTGCAAAATTGGCGGTCAATGCCGTGCTGCGGAACTACGTTCAAGACCGCCTGGCCGGCGTCATCGCGAGCCCAGGCGGAAAGCCTGTTCGTGGACCGACAGTAGCATGGAAAGGACGACGACACGGGCGTCGACAAAGCCGCCGGTGGGCGACAGCGTGGAGCCCAGAGCAAATCTCTCGGCGCCTAACGCATGATTTTCCGGACAACAGAATGATGCGTGTCAGCCCCGAAGCCATCTACCAAGCACTTTACGTGCAAGGCCGGGGCGCGTTGCGACGCGAGCTAACGGCCTGCTTGCGCACTGGACGGACTCTACGCGTGCCACGTGCTCGCAGTCAGCGAAGCGGCAAGCCCTTCGTCTCCCCCGAAATCATGATCAGCGAGCGCCCCGCTGAAGCTGCAGACCGCGCCGTTCCCGGTCATTGGGAAGGCGATCTTATCCTGGGGCGGGGTAGTTCTGCGATCGGCACGTTGGTGGAGCGATCGACGCGTTTCACGCTGCTTCTGCATTTGCCGCGCATGAAAGGCTATGACGGCGAGGTTCGCATAAAGAACGGACCTGCACTTGCGGGGCACGGCGCCGAGGCCGTCCGCGACGCGATCACGCGGACAATTGTCGACTTGCCGGAGCAGTTGCGCCGCTCGCTGACTTGGGACCAGGGTGCTGAAATGGCGCAACACGCCCAGCTGCGGGTGGATGCGGGCATCCAGATATACTTCTGCGATCCGCGCAGCCCGTGGCAGCGTGGCTCGAACGAAAACACAAACGGCTTGCTGCGTCAGTATTTCCCGAAGGGCACGGATCTAAGCGCGCACAGTCCAGAGGCGCTGGCGGCAGTGGCGGCCGCACTTAATGCGAGACCTAGGAAGACGCTGGGCTGGCGGACACCGGCGGAGGCTTTCGACGCAGCGACAAAGCTGGTATCGAGATGATGTTGCGACGACCGGTTGAACTCAAGCAATACACGAGCGAACACTTCCAGCGCTTGATGGCCGAGCACGGCGTCGCCTGCTCGATGAGCCGCGCCGGCAATTGCTGGGACAACGCGGCGATGGAGAGCTTCTTCTTCTTCTCGTCGCTGAAGACGGAGCGAACAGCGCGCAAGACCTATCGGACACGCGAGAAGGCCAAGGCCGACGTGTTCGACTATATCGAGTGCTGGTACAATCCTCAGCGACGCCATTCGACGCTGGGCTACTTG
>JBQTJK010000075.1:0-2324 GCA_052387215.1 Caulobacteraceae bacterium | reverse complement strand
GTGCGCACTTGCACCGGTGAAGTGTGCGTGCGCAGCACCATGCGTTCGCCGTCCTCGCCCTTCGCGTTGAGGAAGAACGTGTCCTGCGTCTCGCGCGCGGGGTGATTCTTCGGGAAGTTGAGCGCGGTGAAATTGTTGAAGTCGGTCTCGATGTCGGGGCCTTCCTCGACGGTGAAGCCCATCTCGCCGAAGATTTGCGCCATCTCCTCCATCACTTGCGAGACAGGATGGATCGTGCCGAGGCGTGGGCGCACCGGCGGCAACGTGACGTCGACGGCTTCGCTTTGCAGCTGGCGATCGAGCGCCGCCTCCGACAGCGTCGCTTTTTTGGTGACGATGGCTTCGGTGATCTTGTCCTTCAGCACATTGAGCGCGGCGCCGAAGGTTTTGCGCTCGTCCGGACCCATCGCGCCCAGACTCTTCATCAGCGCGGAGATGGATCCCTGCTTGCCCAGCGCTTCGACGCGCAGGGCTTCGAGCGACGTTTCGTCGTTTGCCGCGTCAACGCGCGCCATGAGTTCCGCTTCGAGCGCCTTGAGATCAGTGGTTTGACCGTCCATCGGAGGTCTTTAGCGGACCGGGTCGGGCGGAAGCAATTTGCCAGGCCGCCGCGTGTCTTGCCGTTTTTGCAACCTTGCCGTTCGTTTCGGCCTTGTGTTACCGATGGGCGAGGGGGATGCCATGACTTGGGTGGGATGCGTATTCGCCATCGCGGCGACGATGGCGGCGTGTGGGCCAGCGCTAGCACAGACGGAAGCGTCTTCGCCCGCGCCGAGCGAGCAGTTTGCGCCGCCGTCGGTTGCCGTTGAGCAAGTAGCGCTATCGACGATCCGCGTTCCGGCTGGGACGGTCATCCAGGTCGAAATCACCGAAGCGCTGAGCTCGGAAACAAGCCAACAGGAGCAGCTCTTTGGCCTGCGCTTGGCGGAGCCGATCATCATCGATGGCCGCGAAGTCGTGCCCGCCGGAGCGCTCGGAGGCGGCGAAGTGATCGATGCCCATCCGTCAGCCTTCGGCGGACGCCCGGGCCGGCTCATCATTTCGGGACGCTACATAGAAATCGGCGGACAGCGCGCGCGCATTCGCGCCATGCAGGTGACTCGTGCAGGCGAGGACCGCGTCAACGCCGCTCTCGCCGTTGGCATCGCAGTCGGCCTTCCCGCCTACCTCATTCAAGGCGGAGAGGTTCACGTGCCGGTCGGCACACGGGCGGCAGCGCGGCTGGCTGTTGATGTCGACGTGCCGATCGAAGCCGTCGCTGCGCCAGCTGCGGCGAACACTGAGATCCTTTCGAGTCCGGCAGAAGCGCCGACGCCGACCACGAGTGGGGAGAACCAGCAATGAAGTTGAAAACCATTACGCTGTGCTTTGCGGCGCTAAGTCTCGCAAGCTTCGCGCAAGCGCAAGACACAACGGCCCCGCCAGCCGAAACGCCAGCTGCGACCGAAACTACGCCGGCGGCTGAAACCGCGCCTGACACGGCGCCCGCAGATCAGGCGACAACGCCGGCGCCGGCCGCCGCGCCTGCGGTGACTTACCCCGCTGGCATTAGCGCGCCGCCCGAAGGCAAAGGGCAAGTGGTGTTCTTCCGTCCAAGCCGCTTCGTCGGTGCGGCGCTGAGCTTCACGGTCAGAGAGAACGACCAAGACCTCGGCCGTCTGCCGAATGCCCGCTACTTCGTGCATGCGGCCGAGCCTGGCATCCACGCATACGAAATTGGACGCAACGATACGATGCGCATGGAGATTGAGCCGGGCGAAACCTATTACGCGGTTCAAAGCACCCAAATGGGCATTGTCGCGGGCCGCGCGGTGCTCTCGCCTTCGGATCAGGCGGCATTCGAAGAAGCACTGCCGCGCATGCGGCTATGGGAGCCGCGCGACTAATCGCATCTCGGAAAGTAGGGGCGAAGCGGAGATTCCGTCTCGCCCCCTTTGTTCTTTGCTCTCGTTCTCAAGCTTACTTCAGTGCGGCTTGGGCTTGCGCGACAAGACCCTTGAAAGCCCCGGGCTCGTTCATGGCGATATCGGCCATGACCTTGCGGTCCAGCTCGATGCCCGCCTTGGCGAGCCCGCTGATAAATCGGGAATAGGTCAGCCCCTCTTCCCGCACCGCGGCGTTGATGCGCTGGATCCAGAGAGCGCGAAAGGTGCGCTTCTTATTCTTGCGATCTCTGTAAGCGTAGAGGCCCGCCTTCTCGACCGCGGCGTTCGCGGTGCGGAAGGTGTTCGAGCGGCGGCCGTAATAGCCCTTCGCCTTCTTCAGAACTTTCTTGTGGCGGGCGTGGGCGGTGACGCCCCCTTTGACGCGTGCCATGTCAGTAC
>JBQTJK010000074.1:0-12114 GCA_052387215.1 Caulobacteraceae bacterium | reverse complement strand
CGGCGAGCCGATCACGGCGGCGTGCGCCATCTCCGGATGCTGGTTCAGCATCACGCCCATCAGCAGCCCGCCGTTCGAGCGCCCGGATATGCCGAGCCGACGCGGGCTGGTAATGCGCCGCTCCACCAGGTCGCGTTCAACCGCGTAGAAATCGTCATAGATGCGCTGGCGGTTGGTCAAGAGCCCCGCATCGTGCCAGGCCGGGCCGAACTCGCCGCCGCCGCGGATGTTCGCCAGCACGTACGTGCCGCTTTGATCCAGCCAGAGCCGGCCGAGATAGGCGCTGTAGCTCGGCGTCTGAGACAGCTGGAACCCGCCATAGGCGTAAAGCAGCGTCGGGTTCTGTCCGTTCAGTTGCATATCGCGCCGGCGCACGACGAAATACGGAACGCGCGTGCCGTCGGCGCTGGTCGCTTCGAACTGCTCGGTCACATAAGGCGACGCATCGAACTGCGCCGGCAGCGCACGCACACTCCGCGCCATCGAGCCGTTCAGCGCATAGAGCGTCGTCGGCGTCAGAAAATCCTCGAACGTGGCGAATGCGCGCGCATCGCTGGTCGATGCGCCTGTGATGTGAACCACCCCTGTCGGCGGCAGTGCGATCTGTTCGCCGCGCCAGGCGCCGTTACTGAACACGAAGCGCTGCAGCCGCCCGCGCACGTTGTCGAAGCCGGCGACAAGCACGCCGTCGCGCGTCGCCGAGACCTCTTCGATCGATTGCCGTTCGTTCGGCGTGAAGATCACTTCAATCGGCGGCGCAGCCGACGCCGCCTGCGCCAGCGGGATCGCCAGTAGCGAGCCAGTCGGATAGGAGCGGCCGCCGATGGTCCACGGTTCCTCGATCGTGACGATCAGACGGTCGTGGAAATAGTCTTGGATCGTCGACTTGCGCGGCAGCGTCAGCCGCTGCGGCCCGCTCGGCGTGATCAGCGAATACACCGTCTCGAAGAACGTTTCGCTTTCGACGGCGATGGCGATGTGGTCTCCGCTTTCGTCCTCGAGTGTCGCCACGAAGATGGAAACATCGCTGACTTCGCCGCGCATGATTTCGGTCGCGCTGGAGAGCGGCGTGCCGCGCCGCCACGCTTTCAGGATGAACGGATAGCCCGACTCCGTCAGCGAGCCTTCGCCCCAGTTCGTCGCCACCAGCAGCGTGTCGCGGTCGAGCCAGCCGAGGTTGGACTTCGCCTCCGGTACGACGAAGCCGCCGTCGACAAAGCTCCGCGTCTCGACATCGAACTCGCGATCGGTCGAAGCATCCAGGCCGCCGTTCGACAGCGAGATCATGCAGCGCACGCCGGAGGGATCGCAGTCGGCGTTCTGCCAGACCCAGTTCGCGTTCTCCGTGCGCGCGAGCGCGTCCACGTCCAACAGCGTTTCCCATTGCGGGTTGTTGACTGCGTAGCTTTGCAGCGACGCGCGTCGCCAGATGCCGCGCACGCGGTCTTCGTCCTGCCAGAAATTGTAGAGATAGCCGCCGCGCACCTGGCCGAGCGGCAGCCGGTCGCGGCTCTGCGCCACTTCCAGCGCCGCGTTCAGCAGCGCCGGATAGCGCGGATCGTTTTCCAGCACCGGCAGCGAGCGCGCGTTCTCCGCGTGCACCCAAGCCAGCGCCCGCTCGCCCTCAACGTCTTCGAGCCACAGATACGCATCGGCCGCCTGCGCAACCGGCGCCGCCGGCGCCTCGGTCGTCGTGCTCGACGACGCGCATCCCGCCAACGTCATCACCAAAATACCGGTTTGTAGAATCCCAACTTTACGCACGCGCCGCCTCCGTCCCCAAGTCCCAACCGACCCTAGCTGTCCCGTTTTGGGCGAGTCACGGCGCCTGCGCGCGCGTGCCGCACAAAAAGTCCCAAGGAATTCAGGTCCCGCTGCCTTGATGGCGTCGATTTAGCAAGGGAACGTCGATAGGCTGACAGCTACGTCAGACGCCCGAGGACCCATGGCGCCCCCAAACAGTTTGGCCACCCCGCTGCTCGACCAGATCAAACTCCCGGCCGATCTCCGCAAACTCCAGGGCAGCCAGCTCCGGCAAGTCGCCGACGAACTGCGCGCCGAAACCATCAGCGCGGTGTCGCATACCGGGGGACACCTCGGCGCCGGGCTTGGCGTGGTCGAGCTGACGGTAGCGCTGCACTATGTGTTCGACACGCCCACCGACAAGATCATATGGGACGTCGGCCACCAGGCCTATCCGCATAAAATCCTCACCGGCCGGCGCGACCGCATCCGCACGCTGCGCCAGGGACAGGGGCTCAGCGGTTTCACCAAGCGTGCCGAGAGCGAATACGATCCCTTCGGCGCGGCCCATGCCGCAACGTCGATCAGCGCCGCGCTGGGCTTTGCGGTCGCGCGCGACAAACGCGGCGAGGACAGCCACGTCATCGCCGTGATCGGTGACGGTTCGATGTCGGCGGGCATGGCCTACGAGGCCATGAACAACGCCGCCGAGACCACCAAGCGCCTCATCGTCGTCCTCAACGACAACGACATGTCGATCGCCCCGCCCGTGGGCGGCATGTCGATGTACCTCGCCCGCCTCGCCGCGACGCGCACCTATCGCCGCGTGCGCAAGGCCGCCAAGAGCGTCGCCGCCGCGCTCGGCGAAACCATCCACGACATCGCCAAGAAGACGGAAGAATACGCCCGCACCATGGTCACCGGCGGCACCTTCTTCGAAGAGCTCGGCTTCCACTATCTGGGCCCCTTCGATGGCCACGATGTAGAAGTGCTGAGCCGCGTCTTGAAGAACGCCAAGGAATACGACGACCGCCCGGTGCTCATTCACATCGTCACCAAGAAGGGCAAGGGCTACGCGCCCGCCGAGAGCGCCGCCGACAAATATCACGGCGTCGCCAAGTTCAACGTCGTCACCGGCGAGCAAGCCAAAGGCGCAAGCGCGCCGAGCTATACCAAGGTGTTCGCGCAAGCGCTCGTGCGCGAAGCCGAGAAAGACGAGAAGATCATCGCCATCACCGCGGCGATGCCGTCGGGCACCGGCCTCGATCATTTCGGTTCTAAATTCCCCGACCGCACCTACGACGTCGGCATCGCCGAACAGCACGCCGTCACGTTTGCCGCGGGCCTCGCAGCGGACGGCATGAAGCCGTTCGCGGCGATCTACTCGACCTTCCTGCAGCGCGGCTACGACCAAGTCGTGCACGACGTGGCGATTCAGCGTCTGCCGGTGCGCTTCGCCATGGACCGCGCCGGCCTTGTCGGCGCCGACGGTCCCACCCACGCGGGCAGTTTCGACGTCGGTTATCTCGGCCAGCTGCCGGGCTTCATCCTAATGGCCGCCGCCGACGGCAACGAACTCTCGCGCATGGTCGCCACCGCCGCGCAGATCGACGATTCACCAAGCGCCTTCCGTTATCCGCGCGGCGACGCCGAAGGCGAGACGCTGGCCGATGCCGCAACGCCGCTCGAAATCGGCAAGGGCCGCATCCTGCGCGAAGGCACATCCGTCGCGCTCTTGAACTTCGGCGCCCGCATGTCGGAAGCCAACAAAGCCGCCGACAAGCTCGCCGCCATGGGCCTTTCCACCACGCTCGCCGACGCGCGCTTTGCGAAGCCGCTCGACGAGGACCTCATCCGGCGCCTTGCCCGCGAGCACGAAGTGCTGCTGACCATCGAGGAGGGCGCCCAGGGCGGCTTCGGCGCCTTCGTGCTGCACTTCATGTCGAAGGACGGCTTGCTCGACCGCGGCGTGAAGATCCGCACGCTGACGCTGCCGGACGTCTTCCAGGATCACGACAAGCCGGAAGCCATGTACGCCGCCGCCGGCCTCGACGCCGACGCCATTGTGGCCGCCGCATTGCTGGCGCTCGGCCGCGGCGTCAACGAAGCGCGCGCTTAGGTGCTAGGGTGCTGGGTGCTAGGTGCTAGCGGCACATTCGGGCCTGCGTCTGAACGGACGCAGCGTTCGCACCTAACACCTAGCACCTAGAACCTAGCACCCAGCACCCACACCGCCGCCACCGCCAGCGCAACGATCCCCATCGCGCGTTCGGCTGAGTAAGATCCGTCGCGCCTTTTGCCGAGCACGCCGGTGATCAGCGACAGGATCGCCAAGGTCACGAACACCGCCGTCAGGAACACGGCCAGCGCGCCGAGCGGCGAGGGGTAGAAAACCAGCCCACCCACGCTCGCGAACACCGCGATCACAGCGAACGACCTGGCCCAGTGCAACATGGTTGGCGTCAACGAGTGGGCGCGGGAATGCGTTCCCAAACAATCCGCGTGCGAAACCATGCCTGACACGCGCGCGCTTTTGTGCAATGCTTCGCACTCCACGCGACGGAGGATTCCATGGCCAAAGGTCAGATGCGCTCCAACAAAGAGACGCGCAAACCCAAGCAGAACAAGAACGACAAGAAAGCCGCGCCGAGCGCCGGCAACATCGGCACAGGCGGCAAGAAGTAGTCCATCGCTTCAGCCCTCTCCCTTGCGGAGAGGGCGCCAAGCGAAGCTTGGCGGGTGAGGGGCGTTCCAAAACGCCGACGTCCGAGCGTTTGATCGCCCCTCACCCCCCAACCCCCTCTCCGCAAGGGAGAGGGGGCTTTCGTGAGTGAACCCATGCCTGACACCCGCATCGACGAAATCGCACCGCAAGTCTTCCGCATCGCCACCGACATCCCCACGCCCGACGGCGCGGGCTTTTCCTTCAACCAATATCTCATCGCCGCCGACGAGCCGCTGGTCTGGCACACCGGCCCGCGCGCGCTCTACGAAGCCACGCGCACAGCGATCGCCCGCGTGCTCGATCCGGCGACGCTGCGGTGGATCGGCTTCTCGCACTTCGAGGCCGACGAGTGCGGCGCGCTCAACCACTTCCTCGTCGCCGCCCCCAATGCGCAGCCCCTCTGCGGCCGCATCGGCGCGCTGGTCTCGGCCACCGACTTCGCCGACAAACCCCCGCGCGCGCTCAAGGACGGCGAGACGCTCGACACCGGCGGCGCGCGCCTCACCTGGATGGACACGCCCCATCTGCCGCACGGCTGGGATTGCGGTCTCATCTTCGACGAGACCCGCAAGCTGCTCTTCTGCGGCGATCTCTTCACCCAAGGCGGCAACGATCATGCGCCGATCGTCGAGACCGACATACTCGGCCCCTCGGAAGCCTTCCGCGGCCCGCTCGACTATTTCGCCCACGCGCCCGACACCGGCGCGCAACTCGAACGCCTGGCCGCGCTCAATCCCGAAACGCTTGCCTGCATGCATGGCCCCGCCTGGCGCGGCGATGGCGCGGGACTACTGCGGGAGTTGGCGGGGCGCGTGGCTTAGGCGCCACTGTTTCCTCCCCTGTGAAACGGGGGAGGTGTCGCAGGCGAGGCTTGCGACGGAGGGGGCTACCCGCAAAGCGTTGATAGGTTGGAGCGCGCGCCTCCCTTGTCCGCCGAAGCCCAAAGGGCGAAGGCGGATGGCCCGCTGCGCATGCCTATGCGTGCGCCAGGTCTTCGCGCTGTGCTTCGATCTCGCGGGACGCCGCGCCGTCGAGCGTGGCGGCGAGGAAAGCGGTCGTCTCGCGCGTGAGGTCGGGGCGAGCGAGGGCGCCGCGGATCTCGTTGCGCAGGCAGTCTTCGCCACGCGCGACTTCGCCGATCGCGGCGTCGAGATCGTGATCGAACCCTGCGCGCAGTTTGAGGGCGGCGGTGCGCGCCAGCCCGAGCGCCGAGCCCCGCGTCTGCGGCGCGCCACCCAGCTTGCGCACGCGCCCCTGCACGCGGCTCAAGAGCTCGGTGCGTTCGTCGAGCGACCGCTGGATGGCGAGGATGGTGTCCGGTTCGCCGGAGACGCGCATGGCGCGATAATAGAGCCGGCGCGCATCGATCAGATTTGCGGCGATGCGATTAAGCGCGGCGACGTCCGGTGAATGGACCGCCATCGAACCCTCCACACCCCCGCCATTCTCGAACGCCACACGAGCGACACAGTTCCCAAAACAAAGCAGCCCGAGCCGGCGCCCGAAGCGATGCCCGCCGCTGCAATGGCGCCAGCCGCCGAAGCGATGCCCGCTGCGACCGAGCAAGGCGCCCCGGTCGAAGCGCCGGCGGCAACGCCGGGCCAGAACTAGAAGCAACCACAACACATGCAGACGGCGAGGCTCCTTGGGCCTCGCCGTTCTTTTGCTTCTATACCCTCGACGTGACCGCAAGCTCCCCTTCTGCCGCGAGCGTCCGCGCGCGGCAGAATCGCGAGCGGCGGTGGGGCAGGGTCCTGCGCTTTGCGGGCGGTGGTTGGGAGGGCCGTAGCTAGGCGGCGCTTCTAGCTGCGGCGAAGCCGAAGGGCGCAAGTTTGTCCGCGAGAAATAGCTCGCCGGGCCCTGTGATATGAAACCGACCATCCTTTGTCTTGTGAGCGAAGCGCTTCGCCTCCAACCGCTTCAGCGTCTCAGTAATGGTTGATGGTGGATGCTTTGCGGCTAAGCCGAGTGCGCGTCGATCCATGCCCTCTGGCTCTCGATCGAAAATGAGTAGGAGAAGTTCCACCTCGCACGGCAATGGCACGGTGACTACGCGCTCTTCACCGAACTGCTCGATGATCGGCATCGCCGAGCGCATAAGCGAAGCCATCGCCACTTGGACATCTGCTTCGGATGCTACGTGAAAAAGTCTGATGAACTCTGCCATGATCCACGATGCAGCAGTGACAGCCGCTGCGGCGTCGATCTGCCGGGGGTCGATGCCTTTGACGTGCGCCGCCCCGCGCTTGCTGCGCAAGTCCGCACACCGGACACACGATGACGTGCTCCACCGCAGCGTCCGGACACCGGTGACACACACTATTTTCGCGTCGACGGTTTTCCTCGGGACGACGTGCATTCTTGCGCGAAAATAGTGTGTGTCACCCTGCGAGGGGATCTGCGCTTGCTCATCCCGGGGAGACCTCCGGGCGCGGCTTCGGCGCCGGTTCTTCCTTCAAGCGCCGCACCCGCTCTTTCATCTCCGCTGGCACTTTCACCAGGTCGGGGCTGTAGACGCGCGCAAGGTTGGCCGCGATCTGCTGCAGCCGTTCCTCTCGCGTCGGGTTCCCGAAGCCTTTCATATAAAGGGAACCGGACTACCGCCGCCGCGGTTCCGGCTCAAATCCGGTCGTCGTCGCGGACATATCGGCGCTTCAACAGCGCCTCGATCTGTTCTTCGGAAAGCCTTCTTCACGCAGCACTTGGCGCGCCAGATCGGCCACGCGCTTGAGCGCACCCTTGCCGATGCCAAGCCCGCGCGGCGTTTCTTCGCCGTCATCATCTTTGGACACAACGCGTCTCCCCGCGAACGAACGCGGTTGCGTCGCGTTCGTTCCATATTCGAGACGGGCCGACGTCGTCCTGCCGTACGGGGCGGCTGAATGCGGGGATAGATGGCGCGCTTATCCATGCCGCAACGCGCGCAAGCGCCTGAAAACAAACGGCGCGCAAGAAATCAATCCGACCGGGTCGAAACGGGCGGATACTAGGGGGCACATGAACGCCATCGCCGAACCGACAACACTCACCCCGCTCTGGGAGCGCACGCGCGCCATGTTCGCGCGCGCCGTCGCCGCCATCGGCGCGCCGGCCGCGATCGCGGCGCACGCGCTCATCGCCAACACGCTGCGGCGCGACATTGTCGGCTGGCTCTGCCTCATCGAAAACATCGTACGCAAATTGCTGTTGGCGGAGGCGGCGGAGCTGAAGAAGGCCGAGCTTGCGCGCGTGGAGCACGGGCCGCGCCTGGTGCAAATCCCGCTCACAGGCATGGCGCAGCATTGGAGTCCGAACCTCGCGCGCAAAACCCGAGCGGTTTCCCAGCTGGAGCGCGCGGCCTCCGGCCGCGCATGCGACGTCCGTATGGAGACGCTTCGGAAAGAGGCGCGGCCGGAGGCCGCGCGCTCCATGCTTGCACGGCCATCGCCTAGTTGGACCGCGGGCCTCTCGCCTCGGCGAAGCTGTACGAAGCCGGGCCAGGCCCGCATTTTCCCGTGCGGTGTGAAGGAGTGCGCGCCTGAAGGCGCGCGCTCCAACCTTCGAACGCCGCGATCAATCGATCTCACACGCCCCGAAACCTGGTCCGCGCGTTTCTCCTTCGCCATCCCGCCCGATCCGCGCCGTGTGCCGGACTCGCGCGCGCCGCGCATTCGCGATCCGTGGAGACTTTATGTGCCGCCGCCTCCACCCCCGGCGCGCAGCGCGCCGAGGCCAGAGGAGAGACCGTTCCGTCTCGCGCGGCGCCTCGAAGCGTTGCGCCGCGTCTTGGAAGATCCGCTGCCGCATGCGCGCCGTCTCGCGGCCCTGCTCAGCCGCGCCGTGCGCCACTTTACGCGCGTGGTGGAGCAATTCGCCATCGCCTGCGCGCGCACGTGTTTCCACGACCGCGCCGATCCGCGCCTGACCATCGAAGCAATGGCCAAGGCAATGGGATGCGAAGACGCGTTTCCCGATACGAGTTGAGACTGATGGAGCCGCGAAGACATCCACCTCTCCCCCGCGAGGGGGAGAGGTCGCTCGAACAAGTTCGAGCGGGCGAGGGGGGCGTGGCGCCGGCATGTGCGTGACGTCGATGCATGCGCTCGTTCTGAAACCCGCGCCCCTATCCGGCGCTTCGCGCCACCTTCTCCCCCTTGCGGGGAAGAAGGAATCTCGCGCGCCTACACCGCCATATTATCGATCAGCCGCGTCTTGCCGATCCAAACCGCCGCCAGAATTCGGGCAGGGCGGGAGAGATCGACGATCGGCGCCAGCGTTTCCGCATCGCGAATGGCGACGTAGTCGACGCCGCTGAAGCCCGCGACGCCGAGGTGGCGGAGCGCTTCAGCTTCCGCCGCCGCGATTGCGTCGCCATTACGCAGGGCCTTGATCGCATCATGCATGATGTGATTGAGCCGCGCGGCGATGCGGCGCTCGTCGGCGCTCAGATACGCGTTGCGCGAAGACATGGCCAAGCCATCGTGCTCGCGCACCGTTGCGCAGCCAACGATCTCGACTGGGATATCGAGATCGCGCGCCATGCGCTTGATCACCTGCAGCTGCTGATAATCCTTCTCGCCGAAGAACGCTGCGTCCGGCAGCGCTTGAAGCAACAGCTTCGTCACCACGGTCGCCACGCCGCCGAAGAAGTGGGGGCGGAATTCGCCTTCGAGCGGCGTCGACACATCGGCGACGATGACGTTGGTGGCGAAACCCTGCGGATACATCGCCGCCCGCTCCGGCGCGAACAACAGATCGCAGCCCGCCCCGGCGAGCATGGCGGAATCGCCCGCCTCGTCGCGCGGATAGCGTTCAAAGTCCTCGTGCGGCGCGAACTGGCGCGGATTGACGAAGAGGCTGGCGATGACGCGGTCGCAGCGTTCTTTCGCCGTCCGCACCAGCGAGAGATGCCCCTCGTGCAGCGCCCCCATCGTCGGCACGTGCCCAATGCGGAGACCCGCCTTGGGCCATGCGCCGACTTCGCCGCGCAGCGCAGCGACGTCGCGAACCACGGGAAGGGCGGCTTTGGCCATTCGTTTCGCTTCCATGGCCGCTGCGTTGGCGTCAAGCCGCTTAAGCGGGCTTTAACCTCGACGAACGAGGTTTCAACCATGTGTGTCGGCGCAGCGGCTGGATTCAAGACCGCGGCGCCCGCCGAGCTGGGCGGGTCGCCATGAGCGTCGCGTACGCCCACGAACCCGAGAACGCGCCGCGCCGCGCGCACGTCATCGTCGTCGGCAACCAGAAGGGCGGCGCCGGCAAATCGACGGTCGCCATGCACGTGATCGTGGCGCTGATGCGAATGGGTCGCCGCACCGGCGTCTTGGATCTCGACCTGCGCCAGCGCTCGCTCACCCGCTACATCGAAAACCGCGCCCGCTGGATCGCCGCGCGCAGCGCGCAGGTGGCGTCGCCGCAGATCCTCGAGCTGCACGAAAGCGCGCAGCGTTCGATGGATGCGGCCGAGGCCGAGGAAGATGCCGCTTTCCGCGCCGCTTTGAAGCGGCTGGCGGAGACCTGCGATTTCATCGTCATCGACAGCCCGGGCGGCGATTCATACCTGGCGCGCCTGGCGCACTCATGGGCGGACACTTTGATCACGCCGCTCAACGACAGCTTCGTCGACTTCGACCTTTTGGGCGACATCGACGAGAGTTGCGCCGATATCGTCCGCCCCTCGATCTACAGCGAGATGGTCTGGGAGAGCCGCAAGAAGAAGGCGCTCGCCGCCCGCACGCCGATCGATTGGGTCGTGCTGCGCAACCGGACCTCGGCCTCCAAGATCGAGGCCAAGAACAAGCAGAAGGTCGGCCGTGCCCTGGCGATCCTTTCAAGCCGGATCGGCTTCCGTCTGGCGCCGGGCCTCTCCGAACGCGTCATCTACCGGGAACTTTTCCCACAAGGGCTGACGCTCCTCGACCTCGACAGCGAGGGCGTGCCGGTCGACATGCGGATGGCCCACGTCGCCGCCCGCCAGGAACTCCGGGACCTCTTCATCACCCTCAAGCTGCCCGGCCTCGAAGGCGAGCCCCTGAAATTTTGAGCCCGGCGTGGTAACCGGGCGCTGGCCGGCATCCGCACGGTCGCGGAGGTGACGTGTTACCGGCGCTGCTCGTTCTGGCCCTGATCTTCAGCCTGCTGTTCTTCACCCGGGTCGGCGGCGCCTACCGCGTGATGCTGATGCGGCGCTGGCCGATTCTGTTGTTAGCAGGTGCAGCATTTTTGGCCCTGGTTCGCGGCGCAATCTGGCCGGCGATAGCGCTCCTCGGTTTTTCCATCTTGGCTTGGATGGCGTGGCCGAAAATCGAGGAGCTGCTGCGTCCCGCAGCGCCGATGCAGCCACGGGACAGTCCCGAAGATTCTGCAGCGCGCGCTGTGTTAGGTATCGGACCGAACGCGACCGCGGATGAAATCCGCCGCGCCTACCGAGCCAAGATGGCGCGCGCGCACCCCGATCGCGGCGGCTCTCATACCGAAGCCGCACGGCTCACGGCCGCGCGGGATCGTCTGCTGAAGAAGAAACGCTAGGCGCTCAATCCTGCTCTTCGGTTGTGCCCTCGTCGCCCTGGCCAACCGGCGGATCGACGGGAAGGCGGACTGGCGAGAGGGTCTCGACCACCATCCCCTGGTAGGTCTCGTAGGGCGACGGCGCGAGCGGGCGAGCCGAAGGAGCGCTGGCTTGCAGCGTGCCCGGCGCCAGCTGGACGTCGAGGCGGCGTGTCGGCATCGAGGCGAACTGGGCCGCGTTCGGATCTTGGCGGCGGGCGAATTCCTGGTAGGCGCCCTCGACCAGATAGGCGACCTGGGCGTCGCGGGCGGCGGCGGTTTCACCGCCGAGGACGACCACGATCACGCGGCTGCCGTTGCGCTCGGCCATGGTGGCGAGGTTGAAGCCGGAGGCGCGGGTGTAGCCGGTCTTGATGCCGTCAACGCCTTCGACCTGACCGAGCAAGCGGTTGTGGTTGCGGCCGGAGGCGCGCCGCCAGCGGAAGTCCGGCGTCGAGAAGTAATGATAATACTCAGGAAAATCGTTCCAGAGCGCTTGGCTGAGGCGGGCCATGTCGCGCGCCGTCGTGCGGTGGCGCGGGTCGGGCAGGCCGCTCGCATTGGCGAAGCGCGTGTTAGTGAGGCCAAGCTCACGGGCGCGGGCGGTCATGTTGGCGGCGAACCGGGCTTCGCTGCCGCCCAAGCGTTCGGCCGCCATCACGGCGACGTCGTTGGCGGACTGGACCACCAGGGCGCGGATGGCCTGCTCGACGTTGATGCTGTCACAGCCGCGCCGACGCGAGCAGGCAAGGCCCAGCCGGGAGGGCGGCTGGCGCGAGGCGTTGCGCGAGGCGGTCCAGCGGGTGTCGAGACTGATGTCGCCGCGCTCGAGCGCTTCAAAGATCATGTACAGCGTCATCATCTTCGTGAGCGAGGCCGGGAACCGGGCCTCGTCGGCCTGGTCCTCATGCAGCACCTCGTTGGTGCGCGCGTCCATCACGATAGCGCCGTACCTGTCCTGAGCGGCAGCGGGCGCGGTAAAGGACAGCGCCGTTACCGCCACAAGGGCCCCAGCCCATACTTTGACTTTAAAGAAACCCGCAGTGTTCATTCGGCGTCCCGTCCCGCTAGTGGAGACATTTCAGGCAAATCGCGTGCCGTGCAGCTTACAGATTCATTAG
>JBQTJK010000073.1:0-8068 GCA_052387215.1 Caulobacteraceae bacterium | reverse complement strand
CCGGCTCAGGCGCATGCCGGCGAGACGCCGGCGGTCCATAAAAAACCCGCGCAGCTTGCGATGCGCGGGCCCTTGAGTTTGCGTGTCGCGCCGCCGTTATTCGCGCGGCGAGGTATCGACGAAGGCGCTTGCGGCCAATTCCTTGGCTTGCGCGTCGGCATCGGCGCGTTCGGTCGCCACGGCCGAAGCGATGACGTTTTCACCGCGCGCCTGGCGATCGGCTTCGTCGGTCGACCGCGCGACGTTGACCTTCACCACAGCCGAAACTTCCGCGTGCAGACGCACGCGCACGTCATAGAGGCCGATGGTCTTGATCGGTTTGTCGAGAACAACCGCACCGCGATCGATCTTGCCCCCGCCCTTGACGATTTCGTCAGCGATATCGCGCGATGAAACCGAGCCGTAGAGTTGGCCAGCTTCGCCGGCTTGCCGGATCAGCACGTAGGGCGAGCCGTCGATCTTGCCGGAAGCTTTTTCAGCTTCGGCGCGGGCGGCGGCGTTTTGCGCTTCGATCTCGGCACGGCGTGCTTCGAACAACTTCTTGTTGCTGTCGGTGGCGCGCAGCGCCTTCTTCTGCGGCAGCAGGAAGTTGCGCGCGAAGCCGTCGCGCACCTTCACTTCGTCGCCGATGGCGCCGAGGTTCTCCACGCGTTCGAGCAGGATGACTTGCATTGCTTCGCCCTCCTTACTGAACGGCGAACGGGAGCAGAGCGAGTTCGCGGGCGAGTTTAATCGCGCATGCGAGTTCGCGTTGCTTCTTGGCGGAAACGGCGGTGATGCGCGCCGGCACGATCTTGCCCTTTTCGCTGATATAGCGCTGGAGCATCTTTACGTCCTTGTAGTCGATCTTCGGCGCGTTGGCGCCGGAGAACGGGCACACTTTCCGCCGGCGGCCGAACGGACGCCGGGCCGGGATGTTCGAGATGTTGAACTTCGGGGCGCCTTTTGCAGCTTTCGCAGCCATGATTATTCCTCCCCGCCTTCAAAATCGCCGCCAAACTCTTCGCCGTCGCGGCCTTCACGGCGCGCACGGCGGCGCTCGTCGCGGTCGCGACGGGCGAGGATCGGCGAGGGCTCTTCATCGAGCACTTCGACGCGGATGGTCTTGAAACGCATCACGTCTTCGTTGATCCGCAAACGCCGCTCGAGTTCATGCACCACCGGCGCCGGCGCCTCGATGTTGATGAGCGCGTAGTGGCCCTTGCGGTTCTTTCGTATGCGGTACGTCAAATTGCGCAGACCCCAGTACTCCGTCTTGGAGGTGTGGCCGCCCAGCTCCTTGATCGTCTTGGTGAGATCCTCGATCAGCGCATCGACCTGCTGCGGCGAGATCTCGGGACGTGCGATGAGCACGTGTTCGTAGAATGCCATTTTGTCCTCTTCCCTTGACCCGCGGCGCCTGAGCCGGGGAAGAACCGGCGCAAACGATGGACCCCAGGCGGCGAATGCCCCGGGGGCCGCGGATCGGCGAAGGCGCGGAACTAAGCGAAACAAGCACCAAAAGCAAGGGCCGGCCCGGTTGTAGGTGCATCAGCCATGGCTTAAGCCGCCGCCCCATGACCATAGCCTTCATTTTTCCCGGTCAGGGCAGCCAGGCGCCCGGCATGGGCAAGGGCTTGCACGAGGCTTTCAGCGCGAGCCGCGAGGTGTTCCAAGAGGTCGACGAGGCGCTGGGCGAAAAGCTCTCGGGGCTGATCTTCGAGGGCTCGGCGGACGAGCTGACGCTGACCGCCAACGCTCAGCCGGCTCTGATGGCCGTGAGCCTCGCCGCGATGCGGGCGCTGGACAGCGAGTTCGGTGTGAAGGTGACCAGGGCTTCCTTCGTCGCGGGCCATTCGCTCGGCGAATATTCGGCGCTTGCCGCTGCCGGCGCGCTCACCATCGCTGACGCAGCGCGGCTGCTGCGCGTGCGCGGAAACGCCATGCAAGCGGCTGTGCCGCCGGGCGCGGGCGCGATGGCGGCTCTGATCGGCAAAGTCGATGTCGCGACCGCCGAGGAGATTGCAAAGGAAGGCTCGAGCGCCGGCGTGGTCGGCGTCGCCAACGACAACAATATCGGCAACGTCGTGATTTCTGGCGACAAGGCCGGCGTCGATGCGGCCCTGGCTGCCGCGAAGGCGAAGGGCGTGCGCGCCATTCCGCTTGCAGTGTCCGCGCCGTTCCATTCGCCGCTGATGCAGCCCGCGGCTGACGCGATGGCGGAAGCTCTGGCGAAAGCCGAGATCGCGCCTCTCGCGGTGCCGCTGGTGGCGAATGTCACAGCGCAGCCCGTGCATGAACCCGCGACCATCCGCAAGCTGCTGGTGGAGCAGGTGACCGGCCGTGTGCGCTGGCGCGAGAGCGTCGAGTGGATGGCGAGCGGCGGTGGCGTTACGCGCTTCGTGGAAGTTGGCGCGGGCAAGCAGCTTTCCGGCATGGTCAAGCGCAATGCTCCGGAGGCGGAAGCGTTTGCGCTGAACGAGCCGGGCGATCTTGAAGCGTTTGCGAAGAGCGTGTGAGCGGACCGCCGGCTTCCAGCCGGCAAAATTGCAGTTCGACTTGCATCACCTGTGCAGGAGTCAAATGTTGTCTTGCTGGCTGGAAGCCGGCGGTCCGATGGAGCGTAGATGGCGCCGCAGGTCGCATTTCTTCGAGGCGTGAATCTCGGTAAACGCAAGGTGATCATGTCGGAGTTGCGCGAGGTCTGCGAAGGTGCAGGCTTCGACGAGGTGCAGACGCTGCTTGCCAGCGGCAATCTGATCCTCAACGCCCAACTCACAGGCGCCAAGCTTGAGGCGAAGTTGGAGCAGGTGATCCTGGATGGGCTCGGATTGAAGACAGACGTGTTCGTGCGCGACGCTGATCAGCTCGACGCGGTGATCGTGGCCAATCCGTTCAAGGCGTTCGCGAAGAGCAATCCGAATTTCCTGGTGGTGAATTTCATGCGCGGCGCGGCGACTGCAGCCGAGATGGAAGCGATGAACAAAACAGCCCTAACGGGTGAAGAGACCAAGCAGGGCAGAGACTGCCTCTACATCAGGTTTCCGAGGGGCCAAGGGCCGTCGAAGCTCAAGCTCCCGAAGCTTGGGACCGCCCGGAACTGGAACACGGTGACGAAACTTGCGGCGATGATCCGCGCGGAATAAGTGAACGCGATAACTTACTCATAGCGTCATCCCGGAGCCGCGAAGCGGCGTCCGGACCCGGCGCTCGCGACGGTGTGCGTTTGCCCCTGGGTCCCGGCTCTTCCTTCGGTCGGCCGGGATGACGCTAGTAGAAGGGACTACGGGGATGTTCGATCTTTCAGGAAAGACCGCGCTCGTGACAGGCGCTTCGGGCGGCATTGGCGGGGCGATCGCCAAGGCGCTAGCGCAGCAAGGTGCGCGGGTGGCGCTGTCGGGCACGCGGGTCGAGGCGCTGGAAAAACTGCGCGCGGAGCTCAGCGGCGACCATCCGATCACGCCCTGCAATCTCTCGGATCCCGCAGCTGTCGATGCTCTGGTCGGCCAAGCTGAGCAGGCGCTGGGCGGACGCTTGGACATCCTCGTTGCCAACGCCGGCATCACCAAGGACGGCCTTCTTCTGCGCATGAAGGACGAGGATTTCCAAAACGTCCTCAGGATCAATCTCGAAGGCTATTTCCGCCTCTCGCGAGCGGCTCTCAGGAACATGATGAAAAACCGCTGGGGTCGGATCATCGCCATCACCTCGGTGGTCGGCGTCACCGGAAACCCCGGCCAGGCGAATTACGCCGCCTCCAAGGCTGGCATGATCGGTTTCACCAAGGCGCTCGCCGCCGAAGTCGCGAGCCGCAACGTCACCGCGAACTGCATCGCCCCGGGCTTCATCGCCTCGCCCATGACCGACGTCCTGAACGACACGCAAAAAGCGGCGCTCCTCACCAAAATTCCGGCCGGCAGGCTAGGCGAGGGCGCTGATGTAGCAGCCGCGGCTGTTTTCCTGGCCAGCGAGGAAGCGAGCTACATGACCGGTCAGACGTTGCATGTGAACGGCGGCATGGCCATGATCTGAAGGCGGCCCTGCACCTTCGGTGATGAAAAGGGCTTGCGCCGGGGCGCACCTGTGGTCAAAAGGCCGCTCACAAGCGCCCCGGGAGGGGCGTGACCAATTTTTCAGCACTGGCGAGGCGTGCATGTCGGAAGTTTTTGAGCGCGTAAAGGCGATCGTGATCAAGCACCTCGAAGCCCCGCCGGAGAAGGTGACCGAAAAGGCCTCCTTCATCGACGATCTGGGCGCCGACAGCTTGGATAACGTCGAATTGGTTATGGCGTTCGAAGAAGAGTTCGGCATCGAGATCCCGGACGATGCGGCCGAGCACATCCAGACG
The DNA here is from genome assembly GCA_052387215.1 of Caulobacteraceae bacterium. GTDB lineage: Bacteria > Pseudomonadota > Alphaproteobacteria > Caulobacterales > Aquidulcibacteraceae > Vitreimonas. The sequence continues at coordinate 3,741 of JBQTJK010000073.1, read as the reverse complement.
GTTGGCGACGCGGTGAAATTCATCTCGGAGAAACAGGGCTAGCGCCCTGACCGCGCTGATGCGGCGCGTTGTCATCACAGGCATTGGGCTCATCACCCCGCTGGCGGCTAACGCGCCGGCGACGTGGGAGCGGCTGATCGCGGGCAAATCGGGCGCGAACCGGATCGAACACTTCAAGGTGGACGATTTGTCGTGCCGCATTGGCTGCCTGGTGCCGCGCAAGGACGGCCGTGGCGGCGGCGGCGACGCGCAAGCCTTCGATCCGGACAAGACGCTGTCGCCGAAAGAGCAGCGCCGCATCGACGATTTCATCCTTTATGCAATTGCGGCGGCGGATGAAGCGGTCGCCGATTCCGGCTGGGCGCCTGCCGACGAGAAGAGCAAGCAACGAACCGGCGTCCTTATCGGTTCGGGCATTGGCGGCATCGACTCGATTGAGCGCAATGCTCTGCTGTTGGAGCGCGACGGACCGCGAAAACTGTCGCCGTTCTTCATTCCCAGCGCGCTGATCAACCTAGCGTCCGGTCACGTCTCCATTCGCTTCGGATTCAAAGGCCCGAACCACTCAGTCGTCACCGCCTGCGCCACCGGCGCCCACGCCGTCGGCGACGCTGCACGGCTTATTGTGCATGGCGACGCCGATGTGATGGTCGCGGGCGGCGCGGAGGCGGCGATTTGCAGGCTCGGCCTTGCCGGCTTCTGCGCCCTTCGGGCCGTTTCGTCGGGGTTCAACGAGACGCCTGAGAAGGCGTCGCGGCCGTACGACAAGGACCGCGACGGATTCGTCATGGGCGAAGGGGCGGGCTGCGTCGTGCTCGAAGAGTACGAACACGCCAAAGCGCGCGGCGCCAAAATCTACGCGGAAGTCAGTGGCTACGGTCTTTCGGGCGACGCCCATCACATCACGGCTCCGGCAGAGGATGGCGACGGCGGATACCGCGCCATGCAGGCTGCGTTGGATGACGCCGGAATGAGCGCCGTCGACATCGATTATCTAAACGCGCACGGAACCTCGACACCGCTCGGTGATGAGATCGAGTTGAAGGCGGTCGAACGCCTGTTTGGCGACGCCGCGGCCAATCTCTCGCTGTCGTCCACGAAGTCAGCGATCGGTCACCTCCTCGGCGCCGCGGGCGCTGTGGAAGCGATCTTCTGCGCGCTCGCGATCCGCGACGGCGTCGTGCCGCCGACGCTCAATCTTGAAAATCCGTCGGTCGAGACTGCCATAGATTTGACGCCCAACGCCGCCAAGAAAAGGCCCGTGAAGGCAGCGATGTCGAATTCGTTCGGATTCGGCGGCACGAACGCCGCCGTGATCCTGACAGCGGTGGATTGATGGCCAGAGCAGCGGCGCGCCGCTCGGGCGGCGGCGGATTCCTATCCTTTCTGTTCTGGTGCGTGATGCTGGCCGGCGCGGCCGCGTTGTTTGCGTTTTTCTACTTCACCAGCGCTATAGCGCGTCCGGGCCCACACGCGGCGGCGCAGACGTTCGTCGTTGAACGCGGCGCTTCAGGCGCCGACATCGCCGCCGCGCTGGAGAGCCAGGGCCTCATCAGCGACGCGCTGCTGTTCCGCGTCGCCAATCGCCTGCACTCAGGCGGAAGCACGCTTCAGGCCGGCGAATACCAGATTCCGGCGCACGCTTCTGCGCGCGATATCGTCGGTCTGATGACGAGCGGCTCGGCGCTACAGCATGCCATCACCTTTCCCGAAGGCATCACCATCGTTGCGGCGATGAAGATAATCGAAGAAAGCGAAGTGCTGACCGGCGAGATGCCGGAGACGCCGCCGGAAGGCTCGATCCTGCCGGACACTTATCATGTCCAACGCGGCATGACGCGCGCGGCGCTGCTGCAGCAGATGCGGGAAGCGCGCGACCGCGCGGTCACCGAAATCTGGGCGGCGCGCCAGCCGAACCTGCCGCTCGAAACGCCGGACGATCTGATGAACCTTGCCTCGATCGTCGAGCGCGAAACTGGCGTCGCTTCGGAGCGGCCGTTGGTTGCCGCGGTTTTTCTCAACCGCCTGCGCCGTCCGATGCGCCTCGAAACCGATCCGACCATCATCTACGGCGTATGCTTGCGCCATCCTGGGCGCTGCCGTGACGGGCGACTGGTGGACGCACACGGCAATCGCCGTGTGATCCGCCAGAGCGAGATCGATATGAACACTGGCTACAACACGTATCGCATCGACGGCCTGCCGCCGACACCGATCTGCAACCCAGGCCGCGCTGCCTTGGAAGCCGCGGCCAACCCCGCACAATCAAATGCGCTCTTCTTCGTCGCCGACGGCACTGGCGGTCACACCTTTGCGTCCACGCTCGCCGAGCACCAAGCCAATGTGGCCCGCTGGCGCGAGATCGAAGCGCAGCGTCTGGCCGCCGAACGCGCGGGCCGCTGAGACAAGAACGCCTCCCTTGCGGGAGGCGCTGAGTTGGGCGGGAAACAACCAGCCGGGGGGCTTGTTATCAGAATTGTTGAAAAGCTGTGGTCAGCGTGTCGGGCGGCCAACGCCGGAAGTCGCGCTGCGGCGAGCAGGTCGTTCAGCGACGGTCGCGAGCATGACGGCAACATCTCCCGGCTCTCAAACCTGCGCGGCTTTTGGCTGAGTCGCATAAAGGCTGCGTGACACTAGGCGCACAAATACGCGACAAGGAGCCATGACCATTTCAGGCATGACAGGTTTCGCCCGGGCCGAAGGCGAATACGCCGGCCAGCGATGGATCTGGGAAGTGAAGAGCGTCAACGGACGCGGCCTCGATCTGAAGCTGCGGCTGCCGTCGGGCTTTGACGCGCTTGAGCCCCCGGCGCGGGCGGCGGCCAGTGCGAGATTCAAGCGCGGCTCGTTGCAGGCGTCGTTGAACATCGCGCGCGAAGCGGGCGCCGCCGCGCCCGCAAAAATCGAACTGGAGTTGGTCGAGCGGCTGATCGCGGCGGGCGAGCAATTCAAAGGCCGCGTCGCCAAGCCGCGCTGGGACGGTTTGCTTTTGGTGCGCGGCGTGGTTCTGAGCGAAGATGCTGTCACGCAAAGCGAAGAGGAGCGGACGGCGTTCGAGACGGTGCTGCTCACAGGGTTCAGCGCGGCAATCGAGACGCTGGCGCAGGCCCGCCGCGCTGAAGGGAGAACGTTGGCGGCTTTTTTTGTCGAGGCGGCCGACCGCATGGACGGATTGATCGCCGCCGCCCGCCTCTCCGCCGCCGTAGCTCCCGCGGCGGCGCTGGAGCGCATCCGCCAGCGCCTCGAAACGCTGGCGCCCGAGCTGAAGCTGGATCCGCAACGGCTCGCGCAGGAAGCGGCGATCGTTGCCGCGCGAGCGGATGTACAGGAAGAACTGGAGCGATTGGCCGCGCATGCGGCTGAGCTGCGCAGCCTGATAACGAAACCTGAACCAGCTGGGCGCAGGCTTGACTTCCTCAGTCAAGAGCTGACGCGGGAGGCCAACACGCTGTGCTCAAAATCGTCCGATTTGGAGCTGACCCGCATCGGCCTCGATCTCAAGACCGTGGTCGATCAGATCAAGGAGCAGGCCGCCAATGTTGAATGAGCATGTCGCGCGGCGCGGCCTCATGTTCGCCCTCTCAAGCCCATCGGGCGCCGGAAAATCTACGCTTGCGCGCAAGCTGATCGAGGAAGACGCCAACATGGCGCTCTCGGTGTCGGCGACGACGCGGCCTAAGCGCGGAAACGAGATCGACGGGCGTGAGTACAAGTTTCTCAGCCGCGAGGAATTCGAACAGA
>JBQTJK010000072.1:0-5705 GCA_052387215.1 Caulobacteraceae bacterium | reverse complement strand
TGATCGAGGCGGGCGAAGCCGAGAACGACCCCGACGGCGCCCCGACGGCGGTTTGCTGCAACACGGTGCGATTGCCGGCGGCGTCGTACGTATAAGTAATGGTTTGACCGTTGCTATACGTGGCGGTCTTCACGCGGCCAAGTTCATCGTAAGTGTAAGTGACCGTCTCGCCAGCGGCGTCATCGCCCAAAGCGGCGATTACGCTTGTGAGCATGCAACTCAGAAACACGAGACGTCGCGGCACCGCCATGCGCGCGGCTCCGACTATTCGTTGACTCCATCAAGAACGGAGAGATTAGTGGTGTCAAGCTCGGCTTGCGCGGGTGAAGCTCATGCACGGCACACGGAGTTTGTACAAGTGGAGCAAACACGTGGTTGCGGCGATTGTCGGCGCCTTGGCTCTAGCGCTCTTAACGCCAGCGGCCGCACAGACTTATAACGCCTCGACCCGCATCGGGACGGCCGCCCTTGTCGCACCGGGTCCAGTCGATACTTTCTACGGCGCCAACACTACCCACACCAACAATCTGGGTCTCGCCACCCGACCCGAAGAAATCCGCGAACTGGCGCGCGCGCTCAGGAACGACGTTGATCTGATTTACGATTATGTCCGCAACAACATCGAGATCGAGTGGGCCTATGGTCTGCGCAAAGGCGCTCTAGGCGCTCATCTCGACCGCAGCGGCACGGCTTTCGACCAAGCCGTGTTGATGGTCGATCTGTTACGTGAGGCTGGACTGAGCGCGAGCTTCAGGGCGGGCACGATCACGCTGACGGGCGCGCAATTCCTGGCCTGGTCAGGCGTGCAAAGGGCGAGCGCTGCCTGCCAACTCCTCTCGAGCGGGGGGATTTCTGCCAGCATCAACGGCTCGACCTCCGCCAACTGTAGCTACGGCTCGTCCAATGTATCGACGATTACGTTGAGTCACGCCTGGGTGGCCGTGGTCATTGGCGCCACGACCTATCTGTTCGACCCGAGCTACAAGGAGCATGCCTTCCTGGCCGGCTTCAATCTCAACACGGCGACCGGACTGAGTTCTGGCCAAGCGCTGTCGAGTGCGACCTCGGGCATGAGCACGGGCAACACGTCCGGCGTGACGTTTGTGCGCAATCTAAACTCTGAGTCGCTCGCAACAACACTGCAGACCTACGGCGTCAATCTACTAACCTATATCAACGCGAATGCAGCGGCTGGTTCGGTGGATCATGTCGTCGGCGGCCAACGCATCGTCCGCTACGACGCGCCCGTGGGCGGCTTGCGTCAAACCAGCTTGCCTTACACCTCGGTGGTGCAACGCAGTTGGAGCGGCGACATCCCCGATCAGTATCGCACCACGCTGACGGTGCAGATCTCCAAAGTGATGCAGGACACGACCCAGCCCACGATCATTAACCGGCTGCTTTATGTTGACGAAATCTACGGGCGCAAACTGGTGGTGGAGACCAATTTCGCCACCACCGCGGGCGGGGGCGGGGTGGGGCCGATCAACATCACGCTGCGCGTGGCCGACGAAACAGGGTTGGGCCCCGTTGTCGGTCAGTACAATGGCAACGAGCCGGTGTTGCTACGCGACGGCAATGTAACTCTGATCGCCAACCATCCATTCGCGGCAGCGGCCGATGGCACTTCCACGCTCAACGGCGCCTATATGGACGCTACCGTCGTGAAGCCTGTTTTCATGATTCTAGGCTTTACCATCCTGCACGCGTGGGGCGACGCCAATGTTGGGCTGAGCGAGGCTTGGGGTCAGCGCAACGACACTGTCATCCCACCCACCATTCCGCCGGCTTGCGAAACCTGTCCTGACGATTATCGCCAATCGGCAGGCGACGCCCGCCGCGAGCAATTGGCCGCAAGCTGGATTGTGCAAGCCTCGCGCGCTGCGCGTCTGCACGCGGCGATCGGTGATGGCGTCTACAATCACCACCGCTCGCTAGGCGTCGTCATTGGCGACGCCCAGCCGCGCCAGACCTATTATGGCGACGCCGGCGTGCCGCCGCAGTCGCGCACCTATCATTACAACATCCTCGACAATTTCGACCGCATCGATGTCGATGACGCCTTCAGTTACGTGCGCCTCAACTCCAATGCGGCCGACCGGCGCGCGGCGATCTTCGCCATCGCTGCGACCCGTGATGCGCTCGAAGCCAGCGTTGCGGGCCAGCTTGCCGACCTGCCTGACACGACCTCGACGGCAACGCGGTTTGAGTGGGGCAACCGCCCGCCCGCGGCGGAAGATCAAAACGCCGCATATGGCGTGCGGCGGTTCTATCGCTTCACCACCGCCAACGCCGCGCTCGCCGCAACAATTGTCGTCGCCGAAGGCCGCACCACGACGGCGACGCCTGACACCCATGCCTGTGGCGGCGAACCGCCCATCGGCGTCAACGAGACCGCGCTGCGGCGAGGCAGATTGGCCGCGGCAATCAGCCAATACGCGACCGCCGGTTTCGACGTAATCTCGTCTGAAGAGGCGTTCCTCGGTCCGGGCCAGCGCGGCGGCGCTTTTTTCGCAACGACCAGTCCGGCGGTTTGCGACCACTACGATTCGATGCAGCGCGGCGGCGCGTTCGTGGCGGTGCGCTCGGTTGGCGGCGAGCCGGTCGAGATCGCCCACGTCGTCGTTGGACCCAAGTTCAACGCCAAAGGCGGGGGCGGAGGCGCTCAGACCACGCACCAGGCCCAATACGAACCCTCGACCGGCGCCGACGTGCTGCGCAGCCGCTTCGTTGATCGCTCGACTGCGGTCGGCGTCGATCTACGCAATGGCGGTGTTACCTATGCCAGTCCGGCCGAGATCAGCGTCGGCAACGGCGAGTTTCCATATCGCTTGAGCGCCAATCTGATCTGGCGCGGCGGTTTTATGCCAAGCAATGCGTTTGGGCCTGAGACGCATACGCAGCCGTCTGCGCCGTGGACCAGCTCCTGGCACAACATGCTCTCGATGTCGGCGTCGGGCCTTGAAGCGATGGGCGAAACCGATCCGCGCGCAGCCGCCGGCACAATCGCTGCGTTCCTGGCCCAGCAGGACATCTACCGCGCTTCCTATTCCTCACAACGCGAAGCTGCAGCGCTGCTCGTCGGCGCCTGGCAGCTGAAACAAATTTCCGGCAATGTCGTCACCGTCAATGTTGGCGCCGACACGCGCCAATTCGTGCGCACCGTGAGCGGCCAGTACATCGCCCCAGGTGCAGCCGCCTACGCCACCCTCAGTCAGACAGGCACACGCACTGCAGGCATCATCCAAGCCGCCGAATGCGTTTCTCCAACGATCAACTATGTCACCACGCGCGGCTGGAACTACGACCCGGTGTCGTTCCAGGTGACGAGCGCCAACGGCGACGTGCAGAATTTCGCCCATTGGCGCACCGTCATTCCAAACACCAGCAATGTTGGCTGTGCGGCCGAACCGCGTGGGTTCAGGCTGACGAGCTGGAGCTTTCCCCAAGGCGTCAGCGTCAATCTGACTTACGCTCAGCCCGATGAGTTCAACTCTCCGGTCATCAGCGAAATCACCAACAGTTTAGGCCGGCGTATCCGTTACAACTATACAGGTTCGGCGCAAGGCTTCCGCTGGGCGGGCTTCGACAATGGCTTGAGCGGCGTTGACGCGCGCGCCACTCAAATCGCGGCAACAGGCGGGCTCGAGACCATAACCAGCGTCACCGACGCAGCCCTCGCGCAAACCCGGTTCACCCGCGCCCTGGTTGGCGTCGAGAACGTACTGACCGAGGTCTTCGACGCCAACGACACCACGATCCCCTCGTTGCGTTATGCCTACGATGCGATGGCGCGCGTGAAAGAGGCGCGCGATGGCGAAGCGCTGCAGGGGACGCGCAATCCCTATCTCTTCCGCATCGCGCCGCTCGCGCGCGGCGAGCGCGAAGATCCCGCAGGCGGGCGCTACGCAGTCATGAGCAATCTCTATGACAGCGCAGCTGTGCACACGCAGCGTTATGTCGATGAACTCGGACGCACCACAACCGCGCGTCTCGACGGGCGCGGTCGGCTTGACCGCTACACCTATCCTGAAGGCGACAGCGAGACTTTGGTGTTTGATGCGAGAAACCGCATCACCTCGCTGACGCGTGCGCCCAAGCCCGGATCGGGGCTTTCAAATCTCGTTATCTCGGCCACCTGGAACGATACCTGGAACCGGCCAGCAACTGTCACCGATGCGCGCGGTTATCGCACCGACTTCGCTTACGTCGCTTCAGGGCAGGGCGCAGGCCAGTTGCAGACAGTGACGCGCCCTGCGCCAAGCGGGGCGGCGCCGATCGGCTCAGGCGCGCGCCCGGTCTATGCCTTCAGCTACGCCGCCTTCGGGCGCGTGGCGACAACCACCGATCCCACGGGACTCGTAATCGCCAACGCCATCAACGCCACGAATGGCGACATCGATTCCACCACGCTCGATCCGGGCGGCGCGCCCCACATCAATGCGACGACCAGTTTCGCTTACGACGCCATCGGCGACCTCGCGACGCAGACAGATCCGCGCGGCAACGCCACCTCGACCTCTTACGACGCCATGCGCCGGCCAACCTTGGTGCGCCATCACAATGGCGGCGCGGGCGCCACGTTGCTGGCGGGCGCGCGCACCAACTACAATCTCTTGGGTCAGGTCACCTCGGTTGAAGGCGGCACGGCGTTCTCGGGCGGAAACGTCACCGCGTGGCTGACGCGCGAGAGCCGCACTTACACTCCGACCGGCCAGGTCGCCACTGTCACCAACGGCGCCAACAACACCACAACCAATGCCTATGACGGACTTGACCGACTCCTGACCGTGTCCGATCCGGTCAACCGGGTCACCCGCAACGAGTACGACCTTGCCGGTCAGCTCGTTCGCATCATCCGCGCCGACGGCAGCGCGCTGCAACAAGATTATGCGCGCTACACCTATTCACTGAACGGTCAGGCCATGAGCGTGCGCGACGCCAACGACAATCGTTCAGCTTACGTCTATGACGGCCACGACCGGCTCTGCCGGCTTTATTTCCCGGTCCAGACCCTAGGCGCCAACGCTGCCAACACGGGCGGTATCGCCGAAGGCTCGCTCACGTGTTCGAGCGGCGGGGCCACCCCGGACTACGAAGGCTACGGCTACGACGCCAACGGCAACCGCACCAGTTTGCGCGTGCGCTCGGGCGAGACCATTGGCTACGCTTTCGACAATTTGAACCGAGAAAGCGTCAAAGACATTCCAGGCGGGACGAGCGCGGATGTGTCTTACGCCTATGATGCGAGCGGACGCAGGCTTTCAGCGCTGTTCTCTGAAAGCGGCCAGGGCGTCGTCTACGCCTATGACACCGCAGGCAGGCTTGCGAGCGAGACCAGTTACGGGCGCGCCACGACTTTTGCTTATGACGCAAGCTCCAACCGCACTTCTGTTCTCTATACGTCAGGCGGGGCGGTTACTTCGACCTATGACGCGCTGAACCGCGTCGATGTCATGGGCGAGAATGGCGTTTATACCGGCGTGTCGCTGCTCGCCGATTTCAGCTATGACGCCCTCTCGCGGCGCACCGGGATAAATCGAGGCAATGGCGCGGCCACGAGCTACGGCTACGATGACGCCTCGCGCCTCACCTCGCTCACCCACGATCTCGCCGCCAGCGCCAGCGACCAAGCGTACGGCTTTGGCTACACCAATGCCTCGCAGATCAATCAGCGCACGGCTTCAAACGACGCCTACAACTGG
>JBQTJK010000071.1:0-11654 GCA_052387215.1 Caulobacteraceae bacterium | reverse complement strand
GCGAACTCGCGCACCGCACGGAGCGATTGCCAGCGGCTTGAGACGACAAGCTCGACCTCTTCGCCTTGGCGACGCTCCATCAAGTCGGCGCCAATGAAGCCGGCAAGACTCCGTAGCGTCGGCAAGACGTGAGTTTCCAGATGCGCGCGATAGACTAGCGCATTCTCGGGCGTCGCACGCGCTCTCCAAACCCGCACGATCATCGCACGATGTTTCCTTCGCGGCGGATTTTGCGCTGCAGCTGCAGCACGCCGTAGACAAGCGCTTCCGCAGTCGGCGGACAGCCCGGGACGTAGATGTCGACCGGCACGATGCGATCGCAGCCGCGCACGACGGCGTAGCTGTAATGATAATAGCCCCCGCCATTGGCGCACGACCCCATCGAGATCACGTAACGCGGCTCGGGCATCTGGTCGTAAACCTTGCGCAGCGCCGGCGCCATCTTGTTGGTAAGCGTGCCAGCGACGATCATGACGTCGCTCTGCCGGGGGCTGGCGCGCGGCGCAAAGCCGAAGCGCTCGAGATCGTAGCGCGGCATCGACGCCTGCATCATCTCCACCGCGCAGCAGGCGAGGCCGAACGTCATCCACATGAGCGAGCCCGTGCGCGCCCAGGTGATCAGATCGTCGGCAGCTGCGACGAGGAAGCCTTTGTCGGCGAGCTGATCGGACAAGCCGCTGTAGAACGGATCGTCTTCCTTGACGGGATACCCGCTCTCAACGCCCGCGCGCGCGGCGCCGCCTGCTGGAGTGATGATGGTCACGAGATCACTCCCATTCCAGCGCACCCTTCTTCCATTCGTAGGCAAACCCAACCGTCAGCACTCCGAGGAACGTCATCATGGACCAGAAGGCGAATTGGCCCACTTCAGGCGGCATGTGGCCGAGCGTGATCGCCCACGGGAACAGGAAGGCGACTTCGAGGTCGAAGATGATGAACAGGATCGATACGAGGTAGAACCGCACATCGAACTTCATCCGCGCGTCGTCGAACGCGTTGAAGCCGCACTCGTAAGCGGAGACCTTCTCCTTGTCCGGGTGCTTGGGCGCGATCACCCAGGCGCCGATCAGGAACGCGGCGCCAAGCACCGTGGCAACGGCGAAGAAAATGAGAATCGGCGCGTAATCGAGCAGGTCGAGGCCCATGAACTCCACCTAAGCCGCAGCCGACCGCAACGCCAGGGTAAGTGGCGCCGCAGCCGCGAAATCGGCGCGGACGCTAGTGGCGCCCGTCCGCAATGGCAATCGGCGTGTGTTGAAGAGAATCCATGCGATGGCGCGAGTGACGGGGCTCGAACCCGCGACCTCCGGCGTGACAGGCCGGCGCTCTAACCGACTGAGCTACACCCGCGTCTCATTTCGCGAGAAGGCGCCGGAGTTAGGCCAAGCCGTCTCACCGGTCAAGCACGCGACCGAAGCCTTGAGCAAGCCCCATAACCCGATGCGCTCAGGGGCTGGCGACCTCCGTCGCCGCGGTTTGCGTCGGCATGGGATCGTCCCAACGCCGAGTGGGAGAATTGAGCCGGAGCAGCGCTTCCACGCGATCGTTTGGCGTCAGCACTTCGGCGCCGCCGGCGTCGCGCACCGCCACAAATACCGCGCCAGTCCCCGTGTCGATGGCCACGACTGCCTTTCCGTCCTCGCAACTCGTCTCGGCGCAGCCTCTGAAGACCAGCGCCTCCGCCCCACCGCCTTCGATCAATCGGCCGGCCACTGGCATGGCCATGGCGCGCCACAGCCTCGCCCGGTCGACGGCGTTCAGGCCAATCTCTTCGGGGCTGTAGCGGGCGCCCGCACCGGCGGTGAAAGCCGAATAGGTGTCTCCAACATGCGGCCGGAGATCCGCAATGGCTACTGAGTGAGGCGGCTCGGCTACTGGAGCTGGGGAGGCCTCGCGCGGCCCCAGCCCCAGCTGATCGCACCCGGCCGCGAACAGGGTGACTGCGGCGAAGGCGGGCCGGAGGAAAATCCGCTTCATGACTCGCAGGTTAGCACCGTTCCGGAGGGGGCGCGAAGCCTGCCAGCAGGTTTGCCCCGTTTGGCTGGCGGGAGCTATCCGAAGCTCGCTATGGCAGGCGCTGTCCTCCTTCGCCAAGGCTTCGGAGGACAATCCAACGCTCGCCTTGCGAGCACAGGATGGTGGGCGGTGACGGGATCGAACCGCCGACCCTCTCGGTGTAAACGAGACGCTCTACCGCTGAGCTAACCGCCCCTCACTTTCCTCTGACTGCCCCGCCGCCATCGTGCAAGGCTCAGTTCTGGTGGCTTTTCATCCTGGCGAAGAACTCCGCCGCTTTCGGATCCTCACCCGTTGTCTCTGCCGATACGTCCTCGCAGAACTTCACCCAGCTGATGCGGCTCTCGATGCCATACTGCTTGACGATGGGCGCGTCGTTCGGATGGTCGAGCGAGCCTATGGTGACGTAGAAGCGCGCTTCCGGCCTGTCATAGCTGAACGAGAGCGGCGTGCCGCAATCGCGACAGTATCCGCGCTTGGCCAGGTTGGAGCTTGCGAAGATGGCTGGCTCACCCTGGGTCCATGCAAACTCCGTCATCGGCGCGCCGGCCAACGCGGCGAACAGGCCGCCGGTTGCGCGCTGGCACATGCGGCAATGGCAAACGTGAGAGTTCTGCGGCGCAACATAAAGCGCGTAACGCACGCTGCCGCATTGGCAACCGCCCGTGGCGACCGACGTTTTGACTTCGCTCATGCCGCCGCTCTACCACCGCGCTACGACGAAGCAAGCAATGGACGGCGGATTGCATGACCGACAACGAGAAGGCCTCGCTTGCTGGCATCCGCGTGCTTGACTTGTCGCGCGTGCTGGCCGGCCCCTGGGCGACGCAAATTCTCGGCGATTTCGGCGCCGACGTCATCAAGATCGAAAAGCCCGGAACGGGAGACGATACGCGCCTCTGGGGGCCGCCGTTCGTCAGCGACGGCATGGGCGGTCACGGCGACGCTGCGTACTATCTCGCCGCAAACCGCAACAAGCGCTCGGTGACCATCGATTTCTCGAAGCGCGAAGGCGCCGAGCTCGTGCGGCGTCTCGCGCCGCATTGCCACATTCTCGTGGAGAACTTCCGTCCCGGCGGATTGGGGAAGTACGGCCTCGACTACGCGTCGATCGCCGCACTCAACCCGGCGATGGTTTATTGCTCGATCACCGGTTTCGGTCAGACCGGTCCATACGCGAAGCGACCCGGATACGATTACATCATCCAAGGCATGGGCGGGCTGATGAGTCTAACGGGCGAACCCGAAGGCGAGCCGATGAAGAGCGCGGTCGCCGTCGCCGATCTTTTCACGGGCATGTATGCCGCAACCGCGATTCTTGCCGCCTTGCGTCATGCGGAGCGCACCGGCGAAGGCCAGCAGCTCGATGTATCCTTGCTAGATTGCCAAGTGGCAATGCTGGCCAATCTCGGGGCTAACTTTCTAGTCTCCGGCGAGCAGCCATTGCGGCTCGGTAATCAGCACGCGTCGATCGCGCCCTATCAAGTGCTCCAAACGGCGGACGGGCATATTATTCTCGCTATCGGCAATGACGGCCAATTCCACGATTTCTGCAACGCCGCGGGCATGGACCTACCCGACGATCCGTGCTTCTCGACCAACGAGGCGCGCGTGATCCATCGCCGGGCGTTGACCGAGGCTCTTGCGCCGATCATGCGGACGCGCACGACCGCAGAATGGGTTAAAGCGCTTGAAGCGGCCGATGTGCCCTGCGGGCCAATCAACACGCTCGACCAAGTCTACGCCGACCCGCAGGTCGTTTCGCGCCACGCCGTCGCGTCAGTTACTCGCTCAGATGGCGTGGCGATGCGCCTCGCCGCCAATCCGGTGCGCATGAGCGAGACCGCTATCGCTACGCGCCGCGCACCTCCAGCCTTGGGCCAGCACACCTGCGAAGTGCTTCGGGAACTTCTCGGCGCGAGCGAAACGGAACTTTCCGCGTGGCGAAAGGCAGGCGCCATCTGACACTTCGGGCGCTTGGGGATACCGTGATCTTATCAACGGAACGCAACACGCGCGCTGGCGTTCAAGCGTCAGTCATCCAATGATGGAGGAACCGATGCGCCTTGCGCTAACTGCATACATCTCAGCCGCTACGCTTGCGCTCAGCGCATGCACCAGCATGACGCCAAGCGAACAAGGCGCAGTCAGCGGCGCGGTCATCGGCGGCGCCGCAGGCGCCCTTCTCGGCGACGACGAGGCGGCCATAGCTGGCGCGGTCGTTGGCGGTGGGGTGGGCTGGTATCTCGGCTGTCGCGAAGAAGGCCGCTGCGGCAACGTCAGCAATCGCCGCCAAAGCTACGACCAACGCACTGGCCGCTATTATTTCTATGACCAGCAGTCGGGGCGGTATTTCTACGAAAACGGTGAGCCGTATCGCGGCTGATGCGAGCGTAGAAATCAGGGCGCCGCGCGTTGTCACCGAAGCGCGGCGTGCTGTGTACGGACTCACGCTTGCGCGAGCTGCGCGTCGCTCGGCAGAACGCGCGCCAGTGCGCCCGCCAATTCGCCTTGTTCGATGGGCTTGGTGAGGACGGGCGCCTGAGCAAAGCGTGGATCTATTGCATCCGCCTGATAGCCGGTCACGAATATGACCGGAACGCCCTGGCGGTTAAGTTCCTCTGCAATCGGATAGGCAAGCTCGCTGTCGACACTCACATCGAGCAGCGCCGCATCGAGCTTCACCCCCAGGCTGGCAGCCGCCTCTTGCACGCTGGCGAATGGTCCGATCACCGTGCCACGTAGCTTCTGAACCAATTCAGCCATCATCATGGCCACCAGCGGTTCGTCCTCTAGGATAAGAATCCTGCGCGCCCGTATGCGCTCAAGCGCCGGCGGGCTTACAGTCTCGTCCGTCAGCGGGCGGGCGGCCCCCGACGTCCGCGTGAAATGCCGGGCCGGGATGCGTAGCACGAGATGCAAACCGTCGACGCGCCATGTCCTCTCCACCGAGCCTTTCAGCTGGCCCTCAATGCTGGAGGTGATTACGCGCGAGCCGAAGCCGGATGTTTGCGGCGGCTGGATCGCCTTCCCGGCGGCCTCATCCCATTCGAGCACTAGCTCGTCATCGCGAAACCGCCAACCGACGCTCAAGCGCCCGCCGTGCTCGCCGAGTGCGCCATACTTTGCTGCGTTGGTCGCCAATTCATGAACCGCGAGGGCGAGATTCTGTGCAACTGTAGGCATGATCTCGACCTGAGGACCGCGAATGACAATTCGCTCCTTCGCGGCGCGATACGGCGCCAATTCCTCGTTCACCAAGCGCACCAAATCCGCGCCGCGCCAGCGCGTCTCCGACAACAAATTGTGCGCCGACGCCATCGCTCTGATGCGCCCCTTGATCGCGTCGACAAATTCCCCGGGCGAATTCGACGGCGTGAGGCTGACGATGGACTGGATCACGGCAAGCGCATTGCGAGCGCGATGATCCACCTCGCGCGCCAGCAATTCCTGCCGCGCGATCGCCGCCTCCAATTCGGCCGTACGCTCGGCGACGCGCGCCTCAAGCTCAAGGTTCATTCGCGCCAGTTCGCGGCTTTTGCGATAAAGGTCGACGAACACCCGCACCTTTGCCCGCAACACCCCCGGCACGACTGGAACGGGCACGTAGTCGACGCCGCCCAGCTCATACCCCTTGAGGCTATCAAGATCGGAGAGGTGGATCGCTGAGATGAAGATGATCGCTGTATCCTGAAAGCGCGGATGCTCGCGGATCATCTGCGCCAGCTCAAACCCATCGAGATCCGGCATGCACACATCCGCCAAGATCACGGCGACATCGTTTTTTAGTAGAACCTCAAGCGCTTCTGTGGCCGAAGTCGCTTTCAGCAAGTTCGCGTCCAACTCTTGCAGGATGAGCTCATAGCTCATCAGCTTGGCCGGTTGATCGTCGACCAGAAGGATTTTGACCTTATCGGTCGCGTTTTTCGCAGCCGCTTTCATTAACGATGCAGCCACATGCGCAGCGCCGACAGAAGCTGCTCAGTGTTGACAGGTTTGGCTAGATAGTCCGAAGCGCCCGCTTCCAGGCATTTCTCCCGGTCTCCCTTCATCGCCTTTGCTGTGAACGCAATAATGGGAAGCCGTCGATGCTGCGGATTCTGACGGATCACTCGCATCGTCTCGTAGCCGTCCATCTCAGGCATCATGATATCCATCAGAACGAGCGAGATATCCGGCGAATTCTGCACCAGCTCGATAGCTTCGCGCCCGGTTGTGGCGGTCAGCACGCGCATGCCCCGCCGTTCGAGCAAGCTCGATAGCGCGAAGATGTTGCGTGCGTCATCGTCTACCAACAGCACAGAGCGATTGATCAAGTCTTCATCCGATCGGTGCAAACGCTCCAGCATACGTTGCTTTTCGAGCGGCAGATCCGACACCATGCGGTGCAAAAACAGTGCGGTTTCGTCGAGCAGCCGTTCCGGCGACTCCACGCCCTTCACCACGATGCTGCGCGCCATCGTGTGTAACCTCGCGTCCTCTTCCGGCGACAGCTCCTTGCCCGTGAAAACCACGACCGGCACGTCGTTGACATCCTCGTCCTCACGCAGGCGTTCGAGCACGTCGAAGCCGGACATGTCCGGCAGGCGGAGATCGAGCACCACGCAGTCCCAAGCTTCTTCCCGCAGCGCCTTGAGCGCTTCAGAGCCGGTGGACGCCGCCTCGATCTCCACGTCGTCGTGAGCGATCAGCTCCCGGATCGCCATCTGCTCGGTGGTATCGTCTTCCACGATCAACAGCCGGCGCCGTCGCGGCTTGGAGAAGTCCACGACGCGCTCGATGGCGCCGCTCAGTTCGTCGGCGGCGACCGGTTTGGAAACGAAATCGAAGGCGCCGCATGCGAGGCCGTGCTGGCGGTCTTCGTCGAGCGTCAGCATCTGCACCGGGATATGGCGCAAGGCGGGATCCTGCTTCAGCCGCGACAGAACGGTCCAGCCCAACATGTCCGGCAGGAACACATCCAGCGAAATCGCCGTCGGCTTGAACGCGCGCGCCAGTTCAAGCGCTTCGGCGCCGGTCATCGCGACCAGGACGCGCAAACCCTTCTCTCTGGCGAGACCCGCAACAATGCGGGCGTAGTGTGGATCGTCTTCGACGATCAGCAGCACGCTTTCGCCAGGCTGAATCTCATTGCGATCATCCGGCACCCGCTCAACGCTCGGCGCGCGCTGCGCAGCAAGCTGCGCTTGCGCCTGCTGCCCGCCTGGTTGGGGCCGCGCCGGTGAGGTCGCGCCGACATAGGCGATTGGCAGGTAGAGCGTGAACGTCGAGCCGACGCCTGGATTGGAGCGCAGTTGGATTTCACCACCCAACAGGGAAGCGAGTTCGCGGCTGATCGCGAGGCCAAGGCCTGTGCCGCCATAACGCCGGCTGGTGGATGCATCGGCCTGCTGGAACGCCTCGAAGATGATGCGTTGCTTTTCGAGCGGAATGCCAATGCCCGTGTCCGACACAGTGAAGGCAACCACCATAGGCGTCTGCGACAGCACCGGATGATCCGGATTCCAGCCTTCCGCCGCTGCGTGCAAGTCGAGCCGCACTCCGCCAGAGTCGGTAAACTTGAACGCATTGGACAGCAAGTTCTTCAGCACCTGCTGCAGACGCTTGGAATCGGTGATGATGCTGCGGCCGATGCTGGAGTCGACGTTCACGTCGAACGAAAGCCTGCGGTTCTCGGCTTCGTGACGGAAGGGCAGCGCGACACGATCCACCAGGTTCTGGAAGTAAATCTCCTCCGCCTCGACGGTGACGGTGCCGGATTCGATCTTAGACAGATCCAGGATGTCGGAGATCAAGTTGAGCAGGTCCGTGCCTGCGCTGTGAATCGTGCGTGCGAACTCGACCTGCTTGCCGGTGAGGTTGCCGTCTGGGTTGTCGGTGAGCTGCTGTCCCAGAATGAGGATCGAGTTGAGCGGCGTGCGCAGTTCGTGGCTCATATTCGCCAAGAACTCGGACTTGTATTTGGAGGTCAGCGCCAGTTCCGCCGCCTTTTCTTCCAGCGCGCGGCGAGCTTGTTCCAGCTCCTGGTTCTTGCGTTCCACTTCTACATTGCGCTCGGCGACCTGTTGCGCCTTCTGCTCAAGCTGTTCGTTCGTGGCTTGCAACTCGCGCTGCTGCGCCTGCAGTTCGCCCGCGAGTTGTTGCGATTGCACCAGCAGGCCCTCGGTCTGCATCGTCGCTTCTATCGAATTCAAAACGATCCCGATCGAGGCGGTCAGCTGTTCGAGGAAAGTTGTCTGCAGCGTTGTGAACGCACCGGTGGCGGCAAGCTCGATGACCGCCTTTACCTGCCCTTCGAACAGCACCGGGAAGACGATGATGTTGCGTGGCGGCGCGGCGAAAAGCGCCGAACGGATTGGCGTCACGTTCTCCGGCAGGTCGCTGATCAACATGCGGCGGCGATCCGCTGCACATTGACCGACCAGCCCTTCACCAATGCGCAAACGCGCGGGGTGACTATTCTCGCCATCATCCGCATAGGCAGAGAGCAAACGCAGAACCGGTTCACCCTCGTCGGTGACCATCTGATAGATGACGCCTTGGTGCGCATCGACCAGCGGCGCCAGTTCGGTCAGCAGCAGCCGGCCCACGGATCCCAAATCGCGCTGCCCCTGCAGCATCGAGGTGAACTTGGCGAGGTTGGTCTTCAGCCAATCTTGTTCGGTGTTGCGGTCGGTCGTTTGCCGCAAGTTCTCGATCATCGTGTTGATGTTGTCTTTGAGTTCGGCGACCTCGCCCCGTGCATCGACTTCGATCGCGCGCGTCAAGTCGCCCTTGGTCACGGCGGTCGCCACTTCGGCGATGGCGCGCACCTGCGTGGTCAGGTTCGCGGCGAGCAGGTTCACGTTGCCGGTGAGATCCTTCCACGTGCCCGCCGCGCCGGGCACGGTGGCCTGACCGCCGAGGCGGCCCTCGACACCGACTTCGCGCGCAACCGTCGTCACCTGGTCCGCGAACGTCGCCAGCGTGCGCGTCATGTTGTTGATCGTGTCGGCAAGCGCGGCGACTTCGCCCTTGGACTTCACAGTGAGGTTTTGCTGGAGGTCGCCATCCGCCACCGCAGTCACGACTTTGACGATGCCGCGCACCTGTTCGGTCAGGTTGGCGGCCATGACGTTCACAGTGTCGGTCAAATCCTTCCACGTCCCGGCGACGCCCGGCACTGTCGCCTGACCACCGAGCTTGCCTTCGGTTCCGACTTCCCGCGCGACACGCGTCACTTCCGACGCGAAGGCGTTCAGCTGGTCCACCATGGTGTTGATGGTGTTCTTCAGTTCGAGAATTTCGCCCTTCACGTCGACTGTGATCTTGCGCGAAAGGTCGCCGCGCGCCACGGCTGTGGTGACTTCGGCGATGTTGCGCACCTGTGTTGTCAGGTTTGCCGCCAGCAGGTTCACGTTGTCGGTCAAGTCCTTCCACGTGCCGCCGACGCCGGGCACGACGGCTTGACCGCCGAGCCGACCCTCGGTGCCGACTTCGCGCGCCACGCGCGTCACTTCGCCGGCGAAGGAGTTGAGTTGGTCGACCATTGTGTTGAGCGTTTCCTTCAGCAGAAGGATTTCGCCGCGCACGTCGACCGTGATCTTCTTCGAGAGGTCGCCGTTAGCGATGGCGGTGGCGACCTCGGCAATGTTGCGCACCTGACCGGTCAAGTTGCCGGCCATGAAGTTGACGTTGTCGGTCAAATCCTTCCACGTACCGGCCACGCCGGGCACCTGCGCTTGGCCGCCCAGCTTTCCTTCCGAACCAACTTCACGCGCCACCCGCGTCACTTCCGAAGCAAACGAGTTGAGCTGGTCCACCATCGTATTGACGGTGTTCTTCAGCTCTAGAATCTCGCCCTTCACGTCGACAGTGATCTTGCGCGAGAGGTCGCCTTTGGCGACGGCGGTCGTCACTTCGGCGATGTTGCGCACCTGCGACGTGAGGTTGCCGGCCATCGAGTTGACGTTGTCGGTCAAGTCCTTCCAGGTGCCGCCGACGCCGGGCACTTGGGCTTGGCCGCCGAGTTTGCCTTCGGTGCCGACTTCCCGCGCCACCCGCGTCACCTCGCCGGCGAAGCGGTTGAGCTGGTCGACCATCGTGTTCAGCGTTTCCTTCAACTGAAGGATCTCGCCGCGCACGTCGACCGTGATCTTCTTTGAGAGGTCGCCGTTGGCGATGGCGGTGGCGACTTCGGCGATGTTGCGCACCTGACCGGTCAGGTTGCCCGCCATCGAGTTGACGCTGTCGGTCAAATCCTTCCACGTGCCCGCCACCCCCGTCACGACGGCCTGACCACCTAGCTTGCCTTCGGTGCCGACTTCGCGCGCAACGCGCGTCACTTCGGCGGCGAAGGCGTTCAGCTGGTCGACCATGGTGTTCAGCGTTTCCTTGAGCGAGAGAATTTCGCCCGAGGCGTCGACGGTGATCTTCTTCGACAAGTCGCCGCGCGCGACGGCAGTAGCGACTTCGGCGATGTTGCGCACCTGACCGGTCAGGTTGCCGGCCATGAAGTTCACGTTATCGGTCAAGTCCTTCCAGGTGCCGGCGACGCCGCGCACGACGGCCTGGCCACCGAGCTTGCCTTCGGTGCCGACCTCGCGCGCAACCCGCGTCACTTCGCCGGCGAACGCGTTGAGCTGGTCGACCATCGTATTGATGGTTTCTTTCAGCTCCAGGATTTCGCCTTTCACGTCGACGGTGATCTTCTTCGACAAGTCGCCGTTGGCGATGGCGGTCGAGACTTCGGCGATGTTGCGCACCTGAGCCGTGAGGTTCGACGCCATCGAGTTCACCGACTCGGTCAGATCCTTCCAGGTGCCGGCAACGCCAGTCACGTTGGCCTGGCCGCCGAGCTGGCCTTCAGTGCCAACTTCGCGTGCCACGCGCGTCACTTCACCGGCGAAGGCGTTGAGCTGGTCGACCATCGTATTGATGGTCTCTTTGAGTTCGAGGATTTCGCCGGAAACGTTGACGGTGATCTTCTTCGACAAGTCGCCACTGGCGATGGCGGTCGAGACTTCGGCGATGTTGCGCACCTGAGCCGTCAGGTTGCCGGCCATGAAGTTCACGTTGTCGGTGAGGTCCTTCCACGTACCGGCGACGCCCGGCACCTGCGCCTGACCGCCAAGCTTTCCTTCCGAACCCACTTCGCGCGCCACGCGCGTCACTTCCGAAGCGAACGAGTTCAACTGGTCCACCATCGTGTTGACGGTGTCCTTCAACTCCAGCATTTCGCCGCGCACGTCGACCGTAATCTTGCGCGAGAGGTCGCCGCGCGCCACGGCGGTGGTCACCTGCGCGATATTGCGAACCTGGTCGGTCAGGTTGCCGCACATGGCGTTCACGGTGTCGGTCAAGTCTTTCCACGTGCCGGCCACGCCCGGCACGATCGCCTGGCCGCCCAGCTTGCCGTCGGTGCCGACTTCGCGCGCCACCCGCGTGACTTCCGACGCAAACGATCGCAGCTGATCGACCATCGTGTTGATGGCTTCCTTCAGCTGCAGGATTTCGCCGCGGACGTCGACGGTGATTTTCTTCGACAAATCCCCGTTCGCAACGGCGATCGTCACGTCGGCGATGTTGCGGACTTGCCTCGTCAAATTGTCGGCCATCGAGTTCACGGATTCCGTGAGCTCCTTCCACACGCCAGTCAC
>JBQTJK010000070.1:0-5993 GCA_052387215.1 Caulobacteraceae bacterium | reverse complement strand
GACATTCGCGTTGCGCTCGACCAGGCTTTTCCCATTCGCCTCTCCGAAGCTGCCGAGGGCGTCGCAATCGGCAATCCGGCGATCGCCGGCGTTTCAGTGCAGAATGACATGTTCCTGTTCGTGACTGGCCGGTCTTACGGTTCGACCAATCTCGTCGTCGTCGGCGGCAACGGGCGGGTCCTCTATTCAGGCCGTGTCGTCGTGACCCCGGACGAAACCGATGTTGTGATGGTCACGCGCGGCAACGAAACGGCGCGGCTTGAGTGCACGCCGCTCTGCCGTCCGCGGCCCGACATTGGCGACGGCGCCTCGTCGCAAACGGTGAACGAGCAAATCACGAGCCGCGCCGCTACTGCCGCCGCGAGCCGTCGTTAGCGCGCGTTTACGCTTTCGTTTGACGGTTTTTCAGCCAATCCGGCGTACTGTCGCTGTTCCGGAGGCGATATGTTCGCGCGCGCGCTTGCAAAACTGAAGACGTTGCGCCGCTTCGGCAGTGCGCGGCGCGGCTCAGCGGCAGTCGAATTTGCGCTCGTTCTGATGCCGTTCTTTCTGCTGACTTTCGGCCTCGCCGAAGTCGCGATGCTCGGCTTCGCCCAAACCAGCCTCGACTTCGCAGTGTCGGAAACGGCGCGCCAAATCCGAACCGGTCAAGCCCAGATGAACGGCGTTAGCCAAGGCGAGATCGAATCCCAACTTTGCGACGAACTCAACAACTTCATGGTCATGGGCTGCGACGGGAATCTCTTCCTTGACGTCGATCGTTTCGACTCCTTCGTCGACGCCAGCAACGGCGCCAACAACCCCATCCAGAACAATCAATTCAGTGGCGCCGGCATGGGTTACACGCCGGGAGCGCCGTCCGACATCGTCGTCGTGCGCGCCTATTACCGCTGGCAAATCATGACGCCGCTGTTCGAGCCGGTGTTCGAGAACGTTTCTGGTGGTCAGCGAATCCTCGTGTCCACCATGATGTTCCGCAACGAGCCCTACCAATGAAACTGATGTCGCGCATGCGCCGTTTCGCCGCCGCAAAGCGCGGCCTCGCTGCGCTCGAGTTCGCTATAATCGCGCCGCTGCTGATGGTGCCGCTGCTGCTTGGTTCGGTGGACCTGATCGACGTGATGGGCGCCAACAAACGCGCGCAGAATGCAGCAGCTTCGCTCGCCGACGTGGTTGCGCGCGACACGGAAATCTCTGACCAGGAGCTTAACGGCATTTGGGACGGGCTGGAGGTCCTGATGTTTCCTAATGACCCGGCATCGATGGAGATCCGCATCACCAGCGTCAGCATCGAGAACGCATCGACAGCGCGCGTGGTGTGGAGCGAAGGCCATGGCGGCATGTCTGCGCGACAGGCCGGCACGACCGTCAGCGGGCTCGATCCGCGCATGATGACGCCGGGCACGAGCCTCATCATGGCGGAATCCGTCTACAAGCATAATGCGCCGCTCGGCTTCCTTTGGCAGAGCGAAATCCGCATGGAGCACAACGCCTACCGCCGTTCGCGCCTCGTGGATCCGATCCCGCGCGTCTGATCGCCTATTGACGCGCGGCCGTATCGCGGGACACTCCCGCGATGGAATATCCGAAAACGGCCGCCGAGGCGGTCGATCTTCTTGAATCTCTGCACGATCGCGCCGTCACCGCGCTGATCGAATCCATTCGCCGCTTCGCCGAGCAGGGGACGCCGCCGACCTTGGAGGAACGCGCACTGTTCCGTTATCCGGAGCTGCGCGTCACGTACTTGCCTGGCGCGCCGGCGCCGCGGCTCGCGCGCGCCTACGGTCAGCTCATGTGGCCCGGTGAGTACGCGGTCTCGATCACGCAGCCTAACTTCTTCCGCGACTATTTGATCGAACAACTGACGTTTCTCGTGCAGGACTACGGCGCCGAACTCAGCGTCCGCGTCGGCGACACCGAGATCCCGTACTCGTTCGTGCTCGAGGCCGCCGGCGCGCAAGCGTTTGAGACCGTGCCAACTGAAGAACTCGCACGCTTCTTTCCCAACCCGCGCCTGACTCAGGTGGGCGACGCCGTGGTCGACGGCTTGCGCATCGAGCGCCTCGACGGCTCGCGCCCACTCGCGCTCTTTGACGCGCCGCGCACGGATTATTCGCTAAAGCGCATCGAGCATTACACCGGCGCCCCTTGGCAGGACGTCCAGCCCTGGATTCTGTTCACCAACTACCAGCGCTACGTCGATGAATTCGTGCGGTGGGCCGCGGCGGGCGTTGCCAACGGACCGAAAGGCTGGTCGCTCTCGTGCCCGGGCCAGGTGCGCGTCGGAGCAGGGGACAAGAACGCGGAGACGCAAGCGCTCGCCGCGCCGTGGCGCAAATACCAGATGCCGGCCTATCACCTGACCACGCCGGATCATGACGGCGTGACGTTGGTCAACATCGGCGTCGGGCCGTCAAATGCGAAGACGATCACCGATCACCTCGCGGTGTTGCGCCCGCATTGCTGGCTGATGATCGGCCATTGCGGCGGGCTGCGTCACACCCAGCGCATCGGCGATTACGTGCTGGCGCATGCGTATCTGCGCCGCGACAAGATTCTCGACGATCGCGTGCCGCTCGAAGTGCCGATCCCCGCCATCGCCGAAGTACAGATTGCGCTGCAGCAGGCAGCGACTGCGATCGCCGGGGGCGACAAGGAAGAGCTGCGCCGCCGCTTGCGCACGGGCACGGTGGTCTCGTACGCCGACCGCAACTGGGAGCTGAACTATAACCAGGAGCGCCAACTGCTCTCGCAATCGCGCGCCATCGCAGTTGACATGGAAAGCGCTTGCGTCGCCACGCAAGGCTTCCGCCTGCGCGTGCCGTATGGCGTGCTGCTCTGCATCTCGGACAAACCCGCGCACGGCGAGATCAAGCTGCCGGGGGTCGCCGACCGCTTCTATGACAGCGCCGTCGGCGCCCATCTGCGCATTGGCCTCGAGACGATCGCGCTGCTCAAGCAGAACCGCGACCGGCTGCACAGCCGCAAGCTTCGCGCGCTGGATGAGCCGCCGTTTCGCTAGGGGCGCCGCGGTCGCTGCTTGGCGGAGATCGATCTGATCGCGAGCGGGCCTTTGCCGGTGCGCGGCATCTGCACGTTGGCGCATACCAGCGCCTGGTCGATGAGCGCGGCCACGTTCGGATCGTCGAGCGTTGCAGCATCGGTGAATTTGATGTGCCGCACCAGATTGCCGAGCCCTTGAGCAGCCTATGTGGATCATCAAGCCCGGCGCCTTGAAGAAAGCAAAGGCTCACGTGGTCGGCATAAGCCGCGATCGATAGAATGGCCTCGGAGGGTTTCGCGCTTGGCCCGAACCCGATCACCAGGGCGTTGTAATTGTCATAGACCATCTGGTGCGCTGTCGGCAGCCGCGTCCGCATTTTCTTCAGCGCCGCGCGCATCAGGCGGGCGATGCTTGGCGTGTACTTGTCGATGAAGCCGTCGAGTTCTTGCTGCGGCGTCATGGCGCCTCCCGCAATTCGTGTATCTTAAGGCGCCTACGCTCGCTGGCAACGACGGTCGATCATCGCTAGCTCGCGAGCTTCTGCACTTTCGCAAACGGGCTGAGGCCCAGCCACGATTGCATGTTCGCTTTCAGCGCCGCGTCGCCGGTCAAGAGCATGCGGCCGGCCCGCGTCGCTGCGCGCACGGTATCGTGGCCCATCCAGATCGCTGTCATCGTGCGCAGATCGGTGGAGACGTAGAGGTCGACGTCGAAGCCTGGATCGATGGAGCACAGATCGACGTCGCCGTTGGGCTCGACGACCAGCCACCATTTCCGTTGCGAGGCCGGGAGGTCCGGATAGACGAATTCGACGACGCTGCGCCGTGTGGGTAGAGGCGTGGTGTCCAGTCCGCGGCGCATGTCCCACATCAGCAATTGCACATCGAGATGCTGCAGCGACACCTTGGAATCGACCCAACGCTGACCCCACACGCCGAACGCTTCCACCAGCGGCTGCAGTTCGCGTCCGGCCGCGGTCAGGTGATACTCGAACACGCTGGGATCGTTTGCTGTAGCTACACGCCGCACGACGCCAGCTTCTTCTAAGTGCTTCAGCCGCTGCGAGAGCAGAGCAGGCGACATCCGTGGCACGCCGCGGCGAAGATCGTTGAAGCGCGTCGAACCCGCGATCATTTCGCGCAGCAGCACGACAGTCCAACGCGTGCACAGAACTTCGGCCGCCATCGCAACCGGGCAGAATTGGCGGTAACTGCCTTGCGTCATGGGAACCTCGAGTGAACGGGCGCTCTCATTCCTACGCCGGCGCGCCAACCGCGCCTAGTTCAGTTTGTGTACTGGCCAGATTCATTTCCTGAACTGGCTACTGATGCTTCAACTCTGGCATGCTCCGGGCGGATGGGCGCCGGCTGCTGAGCCGCCTGCGAACCGACAGAGGAAATCGCTATGACCGTTCAAAGCTTGAACACGCAGCCGCCGGTTGATTGGCTGGCGCGCGCCGAAAGCATCGCGCCGGAGATCGCCGCCAACGCCGCCAAGCACGACGCCGACGACAGCTTCGTCGCTGCAAGCTATGCGCTGTTGAAGCGCGAGGGCTTCTTCAAAGCGCACATCCCTGTCGAGCTCGGTGGCTATGGCGCAAGCTATGGCGACGTCTGCAACGTGGTGCGCCGGCTTGCCGTGGCGTGCGGATCGACCGCGCTTGCGTTCTCGATGCATTGCCATCTCGTGGCTGTCGCCGCTTGGCGCTGGCGCAACGAGAACGCGCCCACCGACGCCTTGCTGCGTCGCGCCGCAAACGACGACTTGGTGCTGGTCTCCAGCGGCGGCTCCGACTGGCTGAAGAGCGCAGGCACGGCCGAGAAGGTTGAAGGCGGCTATCGCATCAACGCCCGCAAGATATTCTCAAGCGGTTGCCCCGCCGGTGATCTTCTCGTCACCAGCGCCGTCTACGATGACCCGCAAGCGGGCCCAACGGTGCTGCACTTCGCCCTGCCGATCAAAGCTGACGGGGTATCCATCCTCGACACCTGGCGCGTCATGGGCATGCGCGGCACCGGCTCGAACGACGTGCAATTGAAGGATGTTTTCGTTCCGGAGACCGCAATCTCTGGCCGCCGCCCGCAGGGGCAATGGCATCCGCTGTTTCACGCCATCAGCTTGTTGGCGTTTCCGATCATCTATGCGGCCTATGTCGGCGTGGCCGAGGGCGCACGCGACACCGCGCTCAACATCGTGCGCCGCAAGCCCGTTGCCGACGAGGCGACGACGATCCTTGCCGGCGAAATGGAAAACGCGCTTGCCGCCGCCGACATATCCCTGACGGCGATGATCGCGCTCGCCCTGTCGGAAAAGCCCGGCCCGCATGCCACCAGCCGCGCCATGATCTGCCGCACCTTGATCGCGCAAAATGCGATCAAGTGTGTGGAGCGCGCACTCGAAGTCGCCGGCGGCGCGAGCTTCTATCGGAATGCAGGCCTGGAGCGCGCCTTCCGCGATATCCAGGCGGCGCGTTTCCATCCGCTCCAGGAGAAGCACCAGCTGCGTTACACCGGGCGCATCGCGCTCGGCCTCGATATCGACGGGTGAGGGGACGGAGGCAGGTTATGAAGCAGGAAGCTGCAGCATTGCCCGTTCGTCTAGAAGGCGGCGGCGTCTGTATTCAAGGGCATGATTGGGGCGGCATGAACGTCGCGCGCATCCGTTTCCCCAAAGGCGCCGACGCGAAGCCATTGCTCGAGGGACTGCCGGGCAACTTCTGCCAATGCCCGCACTGGGGCATCGTGCTCAAAGGCTCGATCCACATCGACTACTCCGACGGACGCAAAGAGACCGTCTCGGCGGGCGAGGTCTATCACTGGCCGCCTGGCCATAGCGTACGGGTGGATGAGGACTATGAGGCGATCGAATTCAGCCCGGATCGCGAAATGGGCGCCGTCATCGAACATCTACGCAAGAAAATGAGCGCCTAGCGCCCGCGGCTTTGACGGATCGTGCGCGCTACGCCATGTAGCGCGCATGCACGATCGGC
>JBQTJK010000069.1:0-20620 GCA_052387215.1 Caulobacteraceae bacterium | reverse complement strand
AAGCCGAAAGGCGTGCTGCACACGACAGGCGGTTATCTCGTCTATGCGTCGATGACGCACCAATACATTTTCGATTATCGCGACGGCGAGGTTTTTTGGTGTACCGCCGATGTCGGCTGGGTGACTGGCCACACCTATATCGTGTACGGCCCGCTCGCGAATGGCGCGACGGTGCTGATGTTCGAAGGCGTACCGAACTATCCAGACAATTCGCGGTTCTGGCAGGTGGTGGATAAGCACAAGGTCAACACCTTCTACACCGCGCCCACCGCCATCCGCGCCTTGATGCGCGAAGGCGAGGAGCCGGTGAAACGCACCTCGCGGGCGAGCCTGCGCCTGCTCGGCACCGTCGGCGAGCCGATAAATCCTGAAGCGTGGCTCTGGTATTATCGCACGATCGGCGACGAGCGTTGCCCGATCGTCGACACCAGGTGGCAGACCGAAACGGGCGGCGCCCTGATCACCAATCTCCCCGGCGCAACGGCGATGAAGCCGGGCTCCGCCACGCGTCCCTTCTTCGGCATCAAGCCTGCGCTCGTCGACGACAAAGGAGAATTCCTCGAAGGCGCAGCCAGCGGCAATCTGGTGCTGCTCGATTCCTGGCCCGGCCAGATGCGCACTGTCTACGGCGATCACCAGCGGTTCTTCGAGACCTACTTTCGCACCTATCCCGGCATGTATTTCACCGGCGACGGCTGCCGGCGCGATGAAGACGGCTATTACTGGATCACCGGCCGCGTCGATGACGTGCTCAATGTTTCGGGCCACCGCATCGGCACCGCCGAGATCGAAAGCGCGCTGGTAGCCGACACGAAAGTCGCCGAAGCCGCCGTCGTCGGCTATCCCCACGACATCAAGGGCCAGGGCATTTATTGTTACGTCACTCTCAAAGCCGGCATCGAACCGAGTGACGCGCTGAAGCAGGAGCTGGTGCAGTACGTCCGCCACGAAATCGGTCCGACAGCGACGCCCGACATCATCCAGTTCGCGCCCGGCCTCCCAAAGACACGCTCCGGCAAGATCATGCGCCGCATCCTCAGGAAGATCGCGGAGAACGACGTCTCCAATCTGGGCGATACTTCAACACTCGCCGATCCCTCCGTCGTGGACGATCTGGTGGCGAACCGCGCGGGCGTGTAAAGCGCCTCACTGGCGCGTGTGGCGCCGGAGGAGTCGCGCTTGGGCACCCTCATTGTTTTTGCTGCGATCGCCGCCGTCGTGCTGATGGGCGCGATCGTCCTCTTCAACCAGCTGATCGCCAAGCGCCAGATGTCTAACAACGGCTGGGCCGACATCGATGTGCAGCTTAAGCGCCGCGCCGATCTCATCCCTCAACTCGTCACCACGGTGAAGGGCTACGCCGCGCACGAGCGGCAACTGTTCGAGGACATCGCCGAGAAACGCAACTCCGCGCTCGCCGCCGGCGACGACGCCACACGCCGCGGCGCTGCCGAGAGCGAATTATCTAAACCGGTTGTCCGCCTGATCGCGCTCAGCGAGGCTTATCCCGATCTCAAAGCCAATCAAAACTTCCTCGATCTCCAGAACGAACTCTCCGACACCGAAAACAAGATCGAGATGGCGCGCCGATTCTATAACGGCGCGGTGCGCGAACTGAACACGGCGGTCGAGAGCTTTCCTTCGAACGCGGTTGCAAATGTCTTTGGCATCGGCAAACGCGCGTTCTTCGAGATTGAAACCGCCGCTGATCGCGCCGTGCCTGCCATCGGACTGGATTGCCCATCATAATGCTGCGGACTCTATTCCTGGCGCTCGGCGCGCTGCTGTTCGCGTCGCCGGCGTTGGCGCGCGAACAGATCAACAGGTTCGACGTGTCCATCGACGTCGAGCGAGATGGCGACATCGTCGTCACCGAGGACATTAATGTCACTGCCGAGGGCGCCGAAATCCGCCGCGGCATCTTTCGCGATCTGCCGCGCTACCATGAGAGCGATGGCGCGCGCCTGCCCTACCAGTACGACGTGCTCGCCATCGAGCGCGACGGGCGCGAAGAGCCCTACGAAACCGAAACCGACGGCAACGCCTTTCGCATCCGCATTGGCGATGAGGACGTACTCATTCCGCCCGGCGCGCACCAGTACGTCATTCGTTATGAGGTGAAGAATCAGGTTCGCTATTTCGATGGCTACGATGAAATCTACTGGAACGTGACCGGCAATTACTGGAACTTCCCGATAACCGGTGCGCGCGCGACCATCACTCTGCCGCCGGGCGCGCGGATCACGGCAACGCACGGCTACACGGGCGCGCTTGGGCAGTCGGGCGGCGCTTATGTCTACCGGCGGTCCGGCGACCGCCACGTGTTCGAAACGACGCGGCCCCTGCAACAAGGCCAAGGGCTGACCGTCGCACTCGGCTTCGAGAAAGGCCTGATTAACCCGCCGTCGGCAACAGATCGTGGCGCGATCTGGTGGCAGCGTTATGGCGCGCTCGGCATTCTTGCCGCCTCGCTGGTTGGCTTGTTCTGGTTTCTCTATGGCGGGTTCGAACGCGTCGGCCGCGATCCGCCGAAGGGTCCGGTGTTTCCGCGTTACGAACCGCCGGCCGGACATTCTCCGGCGGCGACGCATCACATCTACTATCGCGGCGTCCAAGGTCACCGCGCTTTGATCGCAACATTGATGAATCTCGCGATCAAGGGCCGGCTCAGTATCGATGCCTCGGACAAGAAGAACACGCTGCTGACGCACGGCCCGACCTCGGCCGGGGCTCAAGCCGATGTCGCCGGTGAGGACGCCGCGCTCGAGAACGGCATCTTCGCCGTTCAAGAGCCAAGTCTCTGGGCGGCCAATACGATTCCGGATTCACCGCCGCCTATAATGCGTTCCAAGCGGCGCTCAGATGGAAGTACGGCAGCGCCTATTTCCGCTGGAACGCTGGCTATACGCTTTCCGCGATCGCACTCACCGTCATTGTCATTTTCGTTTCCACCACGATGGTGACGCAGTGGACGATCTGGCACACCTTCGCCGTCATCGCGCTGGCGTTCCTAAACCTTGTCTTTCTCTACCTAATGCCCGCGCCGACGCCGAAGGGCCAAGAGATACGCACCGAGATCGAGGGCTTCCGGCTCTACATGGAGAAGGCGGAGGAGCAGCAGCTCAACGCCGTCGTACCCGGCGCCCAGGCGCCGCCGCCGATGACGACCGAACGCTACGAGCGCTTCCTGCCCTACGCCGTCGCGCTCGGCGTCGAGGAGCCGTGGACGAAGCATTTTGAACGACTCCTCTCGGAAGAAGCTGCACGGTATCGCCCGGCCTGGACGAACATGAGTTCGTCGCAATCGCTCGGCGCGCTGACGGGCGCGATGGTGGCGAACCTGAGCTCGGGCGTGTCGAGCGCTCTGCCGCAGAGTTCGAGCTCGTCCGGCTCCGGCGGTGGCGGCTCGTCCGGCGGTGGCGGCGGCGGTGGGGGTGGTGGCGGCTGGTAGCCACAACAGCGAATTCCGCGTGAATCATCAGCGGCATCCGGGTTCGCCAGCCGGCTGGCGCGATAACATTACGCTAAGCGCGGCCGGCAGCGAGCCAGGGCCGCAGCCGCTCTGGTGGCAGGCGCAATGCGAGCGCAAGCTCGGGCAAACCCGTGAAGCGCTGCGCGATTATGCGCGCACGTTGCAGCGCGTGGCCGGCGTCGCCACTTCGCTCACGCAAGACTACGCCGAGATGACACTCGCCATGAATGCGTTTCACGGCGTCGGCACCACGTTGATCGCGCTGCATGACACGCCCGATGGCGACGCCCATATGAGTGCAGCGCTGCCGATTGCGCGCAGCGCCTGCCCCGTCGCCGCCGACGCGACCGGATCGCCGCGCATGCAGCTTGCCGAGTCCTGCTTGCGCATCGCCATGCTGCTGCGCGAGCGGCTGGGTCAGACGCCGAACCAAGTCAGCGGCACAGGCGAGAACCTGAGCTTCGTCTTCCTGCGCGATGAGAATTACGACGCGGCCTTCGCCCAGGCGCGCCGGGTCGAGCGCACCGGCCTATTTCCCTGGAATGAACTCGTTCGCCCCTGATGGCCGAGCGCCTGCCGAACGCCCGCAACGCCGCGCGGCGCCTGCGCGAAGCGCGCGGCAACATTTCCTACTTCCGCGTTGGCCAGTTCAATCTCTGCGAGTTGCGCGTGCTGATGAGCGATGAGCTTTATCAGGACGCGGTTGAGGTCATCCGCGAAGAGCATCCCGGCCAAGAGGTCGGCTGCGACGCGCCAACCTAAGCATTGATCGGTTCCGTTCGGAACCATCGCCGAGCGGCTCGGGTTCGCCAGTCAGCACATCCCTTGCTGTCCGGAGAGAGCCCATGACCCGCAAAAGTTCCGTGCGCGCGACGCTCGCTTTTCTCGCTCTGAGCACCCTCGCCCTCGCCGCCGCACCAGCCGTCGCGCAAAGCTACGACGATGACGAGATCGTCGTTGTCGCGCCGGGCGTCGTTCGCGAACCCACTGGCCGCCGCACATCGAGCGGCATTCCGATCACCGATTTGGTGACGCAACGCCTCGTCACCGCCAAGGATCTCGATCTGCGCTACGACGCCGACGTCAATGAATTGCATCGCCGCATCCGCGTCACTGCCGAGGACGCATGCAACGACATCGAGCGCGCCAGCGCCGGCATGCTGATCACCAGCGATCGCGAATGCGTGCGTGACGCAATGCGCGACGCCATGGCCCAGGCGGACGCGCTGGTCTACTCCGCCCGCGGCTAGCTCCGATCACACGTCGATCAGTTCGCAGAACTTCTTCAGATCGACGTTGCCGCCGGAGATCACGCACACGATCGGGCCCTTGCCGGCCTTGCCGGTCAGCGCCGCCGCCAGCGGCAGAACGCCTGCGCCTTCGCTCACGACGCGCGCCTTGTCCGCGATCAGCCGCATCGCCTGGCGCACCTCGTCCAACGTCACGACGATGCCGCCGTCGGTCACCGCGCGCATGCGTTGCCACATGCGCGGAATGACGCTGCGCCCGCCGGCGCCGTCCACGAAAGACGCCTGCCACGCCGCGAAATCCGTCGGCCGTCCCTCCGCCAGCGACGCCGCCCACGGCGCCGCCGTCTCCGGTTCGGCGCCGATCACCTGTACGTCCGGCCGCTTCGCCTTGATCGCCGCGCCCACACCCGCGATCAGCCCGCCGCCGCCGATGGCGCAGATCACCGCCGCCGCATCGGGCGCGTCCTCGAGTATCTCCAACCCGATCGAGCCGTGCCCGGCGATGAAGTTGTGATCGTCGAACGGATGCACCAAAGTGCCGTCCATACCGGGAAAGGCGTGCTCTTCCAGCGCGCGCCAGCACACATCGAACGGCGTCATCACCAATTCGGCGCCGAGCGCGCGCATCCGCTCAACCTTTGTCGCCGGCGCCGTGTCGATCACCACCACCTTGCACGGCACGCCCGCCGCGCGCGCCGCATACGCCACGCCCTGCCCTGCATTGCCGGCGCTGATGGTCCACACGCCTTTGTCGCGCTCCGCTTTGCTCAGCATCGCCACCGCATTGGCGGCGCCGCGGATCTTGTAGGCGTTGGTCGGCTGTAGGTTTTCCAACTTCAGCCGGATGTCCGCCGCGCCCGGACCGAGATCGAGCTTGACCAGTGGCGTCCGCAGCGCGGCGCCGGCGATGCGCTCGCGCGCCGCTTCGATTTCGGCGAGCGTGATCGGACGAACGGGCGGAAGCTGGGGCATGGGCCTCTCTTACGCTGTCTTCGCAACAAGAACCACCAGCGGACCGCCGGCCTCCAGCCGGCATCTTCCGTCTCAATCTGCGCCGGCCTGTGAAGCTCAAAGCGTTGCATGCCGGCTGGAAGCCCGGCGGTCCGAGGTAGCGCAAACTCAGCGAGGAAGCGTAGTAAGGGGCATGCGCTTCATTGACCGCGACGAGATCGCCCGCCGCCTCACCTACGACCTTTGCATCCCGATCGTACGCGACGCCATGATCGCTTTCTCGAAGGGCGAGACCAAGCAGCTCTTGCGTTCGATCCTACCGCTTGCCGACGGCCGCCTCTTCGGCGTTATGCCAGGCGCGATGGGCGAGCGCGACGTATTCGGCGCCAAGCTCATCAGCGTCTTTCCCGAGAACTTCGCCAAGGGCGTCCAATCGCACCAGGGTGTCGTCGTGCTGTTCGATCCTGAAAGCGGCGCGCCCGTCTGCGTGGCGCACGCGGGCGAAATCACGGCCATCCGCACCGCCGCCGCCAGCGCCCTCGCCACCGACGCGCTCGCACGCGCTGACGCGAGCCGCCTCGCTTTGCTCGGCTACGGCGAACAAGCCGCCACGCACGCGCGCGCGATCGGCAGTGTGCGCGCCTTGACCGCTATTACGGTTTGGGGCCGATCGCCCGATCGCGCCCAAGCTTTCGCCGCGAAGATCGAAGCGGAGCTGGCGCTTCCCGTCATCGCCGCACCAACCGCACGCGCCTGCGTCGTCGATGCCGACATCATCTGCACCGTCACCGCCGCAAAGGAGCCTATCCTCGAAGGCAAATGGCTTCGCCCTGGCGCGCACGTAAACATCGTCGGCTCGAGCTATGACGGCCCCAGGGAAGTCGACCATGACGTCGTCACCAAGAGCCGCTTCTTCGCTGACAGCCGCGAAGGCGTGCTGGCGCAAGGCGCCGAATTCCGCCGCGCGAAAGAAGCCGGCCTGATCGATGATAGCCATATCGCGGCCGAGATCGGCCAAGTCCTCGCCGACGACGTTCCTGGCCGCCGCAACCCCGATGAGATCACCGCCTACAAGTCACTGGGGCACATCGTCCAGGATCTGGCGGCAGCGTGGGCGCTCTACACGCGCACGGAGTAAGCGCGAGTATGCGTTGCATCGCGCGTGTGGTGCGGATGAACGCGCGCATCATCGAAACATCATCAACGTAGCAATCGCCGCGGAGCGCCGATGGATCGCCCATGCTTACGCAATTGGAGCGCGCTCCTCAAAGTCGAAGTCCGAATAGGGAAGATCATACGGCCGCAACAATGCTGAAACACTGTGGTGATAGTCGCGGTCCAACCTACGAGGATACCTTTGTATGAAGATATCGCGGCGCGGGTTGTTGATTAGGAGCATATCATGCGCGCGGACTTCATCCGGGCCAGCCTCATCCCAATCCTAGCGGCGACCTTCTTGGTCTCCGGCTGCGCCACCGGCGCACAGGCGCCCCCCGTGCACGCCACCGTTCGAGAAGACGGCGCGCGCGATCTGCTCTCACGCGTCGACGAATACATGAACGCCGCCGTGCGTCACGCCCAGTTCAGCGGCTCCATCCTGATCGCGCGCGATGGCGTCCCGCTTGTTAGCCGCGGTTATGGCATGGCGAACTACGAACTTGGCGTCGCGAACACCCCGCAGACCGTGTTCCGCATCGCATCGCTCACCAAGCAGTTCACCGCGCTCGCAATCATGCAGCTGCAAGAGCGCGGTCGGCTCAATGTGAGTGACCCCATCTGCAACTATTTGGACAATTGCCCGCAAACATGGCGGCCAATCACCATCCGGCAGTTGCTTACGCATACCTCCGGCATTCCCAACTTCAGCAGCCAGCCCAATTGGGACGAGATCATCTCGGTCCAGCGCCACACTCGGCTGGGATTTATCAACGTCTTTCGCGACCTGCCGCCTTTGTTCGCGCCCGGCGAAGGCTTCCGCTACAGCAATTCTGGCTATTATCTGCTCGGCCTCATCATCGAGCGCGCGTCCGGCGAATCGTACAATGACTACCTTCGCGAAAACATCTTTGCGCCTCTCGGCATGAGCAATTCCGGCCTGCACGACGGCCGAACCCTCGTTGCGAACCGCGCGGCTGGCTACGACTGGAGCGGCAGCACCTTCATTATCCCCGAGTATGCAAACGAGATGAACGGCTTTGCCAACGGCGGCCTC
Organism: Caulobacteraceae bacterium; assembly: GCA_052387215.1. Lineage (GTDB taxonomy): Bacteria > Pseudomonadota > Alphaproteobacteria > Caulobacterales > Aquidulcibacteraceae > Vitreimonas. Next base: position 12,735 of record JBQTJK010000069.1, on the reverse strand, counting down.
TACTCCACGACCCACGACCTGCTTCGCTGGGATCAATCCCTCTACACGGATCAATTGGTTTCGCGACAGTCGCTCGACGAGATCTTCACGCCGATACGCGAGCGCTACGGCTACGGTTGGCTTATCGTCGATTGGTTCGGCCGCCAGACGTACGGTCACTCTGGCTCGTTTCAGGGCTTCTCATCCTTCATCGCCCGCGTCCCCGGCGAGCGTCTCACTATCATCGTCCTCAGCAACAGCGATCGCGCCTCAGCCACAGCCGTCGCCCGCTCGCTCGCCGCTATAGCGCTCGGCGAAGACTACGCTTTGCCGGAGCAACAATTGTTCGACCGGCTTTGGGAAACGATCATCGCTGAGGGCGCGGCGGCCGCCGCCGAGCAGATTCGCCAGGTTCGGCGCGAACAACCAGATGCGGCGGAAGAGCATGAAGAGCTGCTCAACGATCTCGGCTATGACCTTATGGCGAACAGGCGGATCGAAGACGCAATTCTGATGTTCGCTCTCGCCGTCGAGTTGTTTCCGCAGTCCGCCAATACCTATGACAGCTTGGCCGAGGGCTACATGAATGCGGGCCAACGCGACCTTGCGATCCGCACCTACCAAAGCTCTCTGGAACTCGATCCAGAGAATGAGCACGCAGCACGCATGATCGGGGAGTTGCGGACGACAAACTAGCCGCTTGCGCGGTCGAGCGCGGAGACATCCTCCGCATTCAACGCCACGCGCAACGCGCCCATCAGCTCTGCCAGCTGTTCCACGCTGGTCGCGCTTGCGATCGGCGCGGCGATGGCGGGCTTGGTCATGATCCACGCCAGCGCGACTTGCGCCGGCGTTGCGCGATGGCGCTCGGCGACAGCATCGAGCGCGGCCAACACCGCGGGCCCCTTGCCTTCCATGTACTTGTCCATGCGTCCCCCGCGCGGGCTCTTACTCTTGTCGGCGGCGCTGCGATATTTGCCGGTGAGATAGCCGCTGGCCAGGCCGTAGTACGGCAAGATCGACACGCGCTCGCGTTCGCACAGCGGCATCAGCTCCGCTTCGATCTCGCGGTTCATCAGATTGTATTCCGGCTGCTGCGCATCGAAGCGCACGCCGCGCTGTTTCGCTTCGCCGACACTTTCGGCAAACCGCGCCGGCTTGAAGTTCGAGGCGCCGAACGCCCGGATCTTGCCGGCCTTCTTCAACTCTTCGAGCGCGGCGACATACTCTTCCGCGTGCGTCGCCTCATCGTCACGGTGCAGCCAATAGAGATCGATCGTCTCCGCGCCGAGACGCTTCAGAGAATCCTCGCAGGCCGCGATGATGTTGTCCCGCTTGATCCCCAACCGCTTTGGCCACATGCCGACCTTGGTGCCGATCACCACCTTGTCGCGCTTTCCGCTTCGCTTCAGCCAAGCGCCGATCACACGCTCGCTCTCGCCGCCTTCGTGGCCGGGAACCCAGGCCGAATACACATCCGCCGTGTCGATCGAATCGCCGCCTTGGTCGACGTAGGCGTCCAAAATGGCGAACGACGTCTTCTCGTCCGCGGTCCAGCCGAACACGTTGCCGCCGAGCACTAATGGCGTGATCAAAATGCCGGAACGGCCGATCTCACGTTTCTGCTGCATGTCGCCGCTCCCTCATATGTTGTCGTGAATGCGCTCTATCTAGGAACACCCCCGCGCCAGCTCAACATTGCATCAAACAGAGGTATCGACCGATATCGTCATTCCGGGGCCCCCGCACTTGATGCCGGGGAGAGCCCGGAACCCTGGGGGTGACAGAGCGCGTGCGTTAGCCCCTGGGTTCCGGATCGCGCTGCGCGCGTCCGGAATGACGAAGAAATGTGCGGCTGCTCTGTATTGAACTAGTATCGCGCCCGCATGATTCAGCTCACGACCACCCCCGCCTCCCCGCCCTCGGACTATTCCTTCAACACGTTTGCGCAACAGGTCGAGGACTTCGTCCGCGGCGTGCTTTCGCTCGATCCGCAACAGGCGCTGCTGCGCGCGGGCTTGAGCTTCCTTGTCCTGCTCGGCGCCATGATCCTCATCTGGGGCCTGCACCTCATCCTGAAATCGCTGATCGAACGCATCGCGCCGAAGGAGGTCGGCGCGCTCACGCAACGTCATCTGCACATCGGGCGCTGGACCATGCGCGTGGCGCGCATCGCCATCTTCGTCGGGGTGCTGATCGTGATTCTGCGTCTCTGGGGCTTCGACTTCAGCGATCTGCGCGACAGTCCGATTTACGCGATGTTCGCTGTGCTCGGTCGCATCGCCATCATCCTGGTGCTGGCGCTCGCGGCAGTCGAATTCGGCCAACTCGGCATCAACCGCCTGTTCAACCGCGTCGCCAAGCGCGCGCGCAATCCGCGACGCGCTGCCCAAATCCGCACGCTCGGCCCGGTCCTCTCCGGACTGGCCACCACCATCGTCGTCATCATCGCCGCGATGATGGCGCTCTCGGAGGTCGGCGTGGAAATCGGCCCGCTGCTCGCCGGCGCCGGCATCATCGGCCTCGCCGTCGGTTTCGGCGCGCAGACCATCGTCAAGGATTTCCTCACTGGCCTCTTTCTGATCATGGAAGATTCTGTTTCGATCGGCGACGTCGTAAAGATCGGCGAGTTTGGCGGCGCCGTCGAAGCCATGTCGCTCCGGACGATCAAGCTCCGCGCCTTCGACGGCACGCTGCACGTCTTTCCCTATAGCGAAGCGCAAGTGATCCATAACCAGAGCAAGGATTTCTCCTTCGCTGTGTTCGATCTGCCGCTCGATCACAACAGCGACATCGCCAAGGCGCTCGACCTGATGAAAGAGATTGGCGATGAGGTCCGCGCCGAGCCCGCTTTCGCTGGCATTGTCGTCTCTCCGATCGAAATCGCCGGCGTCGATCGGCTCTCGGAGACCGGCGTGCTGCTCAAGGCGCGCATCAGGACAGCGCCCGGCAAGCAATGGACGGTGCAACGCGAGTACCTCAGGCGCCTTCGTCTCGCCTTCGAGCGCGAAGGCATAGAATTCTCACAAACGACAACGCGCATGATCGTGCCTGAGCCGCCCGCCAGCTCAAGGCGCGGGGATTAGTCCGCAGTTGGAGGGTCGTCCGCGCCGACTCTGCGCTTCAGCGCTTCGACATCGCGCTGCAATTGGCCCAGGCGGTCAAGCGCGGTCCACAAACCCACGCCCACGGCCACCAGCAGCACGATTATGGTGTAATCCGCCGGCGTTCCCATGCGTTCTCGCTCCTCGACCGCTACATGCGCACAGCGGCGCCGCGACACAATGGTTGCGCGCCCATGCCCTGCGACACTACGTGCGATCACGGTCCAATTGAGGCCATGATGGCAAACGCCGCGCGCCTAGCGCAGCAGCATCAACGCTTGCTCGCAAATATCGCGGAAAATTTCTGCTGAAGGCGCTTCCGGGGCGCGCGACCCTGCCTGACCGCTCCACAACGGCATGAAGTCGGCCGATCCACGCTCGGCCGCGGCCTTCGCGAGCGGTGCGATCAGGCCGCGCTGCGCTGGAAACGGCGCGGCCTCGCTTTCGTGCGCCGCCAGCTCCCGCACGAGGCGATTGCGGATCGAGCGCGCGGGACGGCCGGAGAACAGGCGCGTCAAGCGTGTCGCATTGTCGGGCGCCTCGGCTAACGCACGTTTGTGCAGCGGCGATATCGTGCATTCTGGAGCGCGCAGGAACGCCGATCCGATCTGGACGCCCGCTGCGCCTAGCTTGAATGAAGCAGCGACGCCGCGCCCATCGAAAATACCTCCGGCCGCAATCACGGGCACGCGCACCGCATCCACGATCAGCGGCACGAGCGCCATGGTGCCCATGTCGTTTTCATGCGGCGCGCCGATGAACGCGCCGCGATGTCCGCCCGCCTCAGCGCCCTGCGCGACGATCGCATCCATGCCGCCGGCCTCGAGCGCACGCGCCTCCGCCACGTTGGTAGCGTAGCCGATAAGCTTTGCGCCTGCGTGCTTCAACGCATCGATGGCATGTGGCTTGGGCAGCCCGAAGTGGAAGCTCACGACTTTAGGCGCCGCCGAAAGCAGGACGTCCAGCATCCGATCGCCGAATGCCGGCGCGCTCGGCGCAGGCGCCGGCGGCGCGCCCAAACCGAACTCGGCGTAGTAGGACGCCAACGTCGCCTGCATCGGCGCGGGATCGTAGCGCGCCAAGTCCGGCTCTTCATGAACGAAGAAGTTGAAGTTCACGGTCCGGTTCGTGCTGGCGGCGATTTCCGTCGCGGCGTCGCGCACTTCATCCGGCGTCATCATTGCGCAGCCGAGCGAGCCCATTCCGCCAGCATTGGCGACTGCAACCGCCATAGCCGGTGTCGAGGCGCCGGCCATCGGCGCCTGGATCACCGGATGCTCGATCCCGAATATTTGCTGCAGGCGATTCGACGGCCACATTGCACACGCTCCTTCGGCTACGCGCATTCTGCGTGCGCGCTGAGCGGAGTCGAGTCCTCACCTTAGAATGGTTGACGCCGCCCTGCGCTTTGCGACACTACGCATCGGGTGAGTGAGGCCAATGACGGCAAAGCACATCACCATTGCGCCGCGGTTCAACGGTCCGCCCGGTTCCGGCAATGGCGGCTATGTCTGCGGCCTGATGGCGCGCGAGATCGACGGGGCGGCGGAAGTAGTGCTGCGTGCGCCGCCGCCGCTTGGGACGGCCTTGCGCCTCACCAGCGAGGTCGACGGCTCGGTGCATCTCTATGACGGCGAAACGCTGCTCGGCGAAGCGCATTCCGCCGCGTTCGATCTCGAAGCACAGCGTGCGCCAAGCCTCGATGAGGCGCGCGCCGCGGCGAAGCGCTATGTCGGGCTGCACGATCACCTTTATTCGACTTGTTTCACCTGCGGCCCGAGCCGCCCGCCGCACGACGGCCTTCACCTCTACACAGGCCCCATCGAGGGCCGCGACGTCGTCGCCTGCACCTGGACCCCAACTGCGGATCTCGATCGTGGCGATCATCGCGTCGCGCCCGAATTCATGCATGCCGCGCTCGATTGCCCGAGCTATTGGTCGCTGCCGCGCGCGGGCTCGATGGCGGCACTGCTCGCGCGTCTCACCGCCAGCATCGACGCAGACGAGCCGCCGCGCATCGGCGAAGAGCTGATCGTCGCCGCCTGGCCAATTCAATCAGACGGCCGCAAGCACCGCGCCGCGACCGCCATCTACAGCGCCAGCGGCGCCATCCTCGCGCGCGCCGAAGCACTGTGGATCGAGCCACGGAGCTGACGCGGGCGCCCGGTACCGATAACGCAAGCCGATGAAACAGAAGCGCCGTCCCAAACGTTTGTGTTAAAGAGGGAACGCATTCGGGGGCTTTCATGAAAAGACATAGCTTGACCCGACTCGGGCAATTGCTGCTCGGCGCGAGCATCCTTGCCTGCTTCGCCGGCCCGGCGCGCGCCGAGTGGTCGTTCTCGACCGGCGTCGACTACACCTCCGGCGATTACGGCGAGGCCGAGAACACGACGATCTACCAGGTCCCCTTCTCCGCCGCCTATCGCGGCGAGGGTTGGGCGTTCGCGGTGACCGTGCCGTATGTCGATCTTAAAGGCACCGGCAACATCATCCCCGGCGGCGTCGGCGGCGTGGGCGGTGGTGTTGGCGACATCGGCGGCCTGCCGGGCGGCATCGGCGGCATCGATCCAGGCATAATCGGTTTGCCCGGCCCGGCGCCGGCGCCGGCGCCCCCGCCCGTGCCGACGCTGGTCGACGAGCAAGGTCTCGGCGACGTCACCGTGTCTTTCGCATGGGCGCCGTGGCAGAGCGACAATGGCGGCGGGCTCACGATCGGCGCCGGCGCGCGGTTGCCGACCGGCGATGAAGAAAAATCGCTCGGCGCCGGCGAAACCATCGGCTCGCTCAGCGCCAATTACAGCGTGCCGCTCGGCGACGCGTTCAGCCTCTATGCCGGCGCGGGCTATGGCTACGCGTTCGACAGCGAGGAAGGCGGCATATTCGGCGGCGTCGGCGCGCAAGCCGATCTCAGTTCGCGCTTCGCGCTCGGCGCCGGCGTCGACTGGGCCGAGGCGACGACCACGGGGTTCGAAGACTCCACCACAGCGACGCTATTCGCGCGCTTCGCCATGACCGACAGCGTGGATCTTGCCGGCTATGTCGCTGCAGGCTTGACCGACACCTCGCCCGACACTGGCGCCGGCGTTCGCATCAGCTTCCGCCCGTAGCGTCGCGACTAGCTGTGAAGTTGCGTTGCGCTTGATCCGACGCAAAGACGGCCTACGCTGTCGCGCGAAGGAGTGCGCCGTGACCGACACTCAAGCTGCGACAACCCGCTTCTGCGCCCGCGTCGTCGGTCCGCTGATGTTGATCATCGGCGCGGTCGTCATCGCCCGCTTCGATGATCTCACGTTGATGGTCCCCGCCATCCTCCAGGACGCCCCGCTCGCCTTCATCACCGGCATGTTCACGTTCATCGCCGGCATGGTGCTGTTTGCCGCACACCACCATTTCGGCAGCGTCACCGCGATCATCCTCACCATCCTCGGCGGCCTCACCATCGTGCGCGGCGTATCGTTACTACTGGCGCCCGATATCATCGCCAGCTTCGCCAACACCATGATCAGCAACGGACCCGGCGTGCTGATTGCCGGCGGCGCCACTGCGCTCATCGGCGCATGGCTGGCTTACGCCGGCTGGTTTGCCAAGAGCGCCGCCTAGGTCTACATCACGCGCTTGAACCCGGGGGGCCGCGCGGAAGCGGCTGAGAGGCAGGTGAGCCTGCGACCCGTCGAACCTGAACCGGTTAGCACCGGCGGAGGGAGGCCACGTGATGAACAAGCCAGAGTCGCAATCCGTTTTCACGCCGAGCGTCACGACAGGCCCTCTGATGGGCTCGCGCAAAGTGTACGCCAGCGGCTGCGCGCATCCTGACCTGCGCGTGCCGTTCCGCGAAGTGGTGCTGCATCCGAGCGCCAACGAACCGCCGCTCACGACCTATGATCCCAGCGGCCCGTACACCGACCCCAATGCTGCGATCGATATCAACGCCGGGCTGCCGCGCACGCGCGAAGCGTGGGTGCGCGCGCGCGGCGATGTCGAGGAGATCGACGGCCGCGCCGTGCAGGATATCGACAACGGCAACGTCTCGCCCGAAAAGCTCACCCCGCCCTTCCCGAAGCAACCACGCGTGCTGCGTGCGAAAGGCGACGCCTGCGTCACCCAGCTTGAATACGCCCGCCGCGGCATCATCACGCCGGAAATGGAATACGTCGCCATCCGCGAGAACATGCGCCGTCAAGCGGGTGACACACACTCATTTTCCAACACGGCAGATCGATCCGTCACTCCGGAAAAAGAGTGTGTGTCACCCGCTCCACGCGACGGCGAATCCTTCGGCGCCTCCATCCCCGATTTCGTCACCCCCGAATTCGTCCGCAGCGAAATCGCTCGCGGCCGCGCCATCATCCCGGCCAACATCAATCACGCCGAGCTCGAACCGATGATCATCGGCCGCAACTTCCTGGTGAAGATCAACGCCAATATCGGCAATTCCGCCGTCACCTCCTCCATGGCCGAGGAAGTCGACAAAATGGTCTGGGCCACCCGCCACGGCGCCGACACGGTGATGGACCTCTCCACCGGCCGCAACATCCACAACATCCGCGACTGGATCATCCGCAACGCGCCCGTGCCCATCGGCACGGTGCCGATCTACCAGGCGCTCGAAAAAGTCGGCGGCGTCGCCGAAGACCTGACGTGGGAAGTCTATCGCGACACTTTGATCGAACAGGCCGAACAAGGCGTCGACTATTTCACCGTCCACGCCGGCGTGCGGCTCGCTTTCATCCATCTCACCGCCAAGCGCGTCACCGGCATCGTCAGCCGCGGCGGCTCGATCATGGCCAAGTGGTGCCTCAGCCATCACAAGGAGAGCTTCCTCTACACCCACTTCGAAGACATCTGCGCCATCATGCGCGCCTACGACGTTTCCTTCAGTCTAGGCGACGGCCTGCGCCCCGGCTCGATCGCCGACGCCAACGATTCCGCGCAATTCGCCGAACTCGAAACCCTCGGCGAACTCACGCAAGTCGCGTGGAAGCACGGCGTGCAGACCATGATCGAAGGCCCGGGCCACGTGCCGATGCACAAGATCAAAGAGAATATGGACAAGCAACTCGCCGTCTGCGGCGAGGCGCCCTTCTACACGCTCGGCCCCCTCACCACCGACATCGCGCCGGGTTACGACCATATCACCTCAGCCATTGGCGCGGCGATGATCGGCTGGTTCGGCACCACCATGCTCTGCTACGTCACGCCGAAGGAGCATCTTGGGTTGCCCGACCGCGACGACGTCAAAACCGGCGTCATCACCTACAAACTCGCGGCGCACGCGGCTGACTTGGCGAAGGGCCATCCCTATGCGCGCCTGCGCGACGACGCCCTCTCCCGCGCCCGCTTCGAATTCCGCTGGGAAGACCAATTCAACCTCGGCCTAGACCCCGACACCGCCCGAGCCTTCCACGACGAAACGCTCCCGAAAGACGCGCACAAAACTGCGCACTTCTGCTCCATGTGCGGGCCGAAGTTTTGCAGCATGAAGATCACCCAGGACGTGCGCGATTATGCAGCGGCGAAGGCGGAGCAGGAAGCGGGGATGGCGGAGATGAGCCGCAAATTCCACGAGAGTGGTGGGCACATCGAAGTGCCGCTGAAAAACTAACCAGTCATCCCGGACGCGCCAGAGGCCACATGTCGCTCGAAAGACTTCTCTCTCGCGTACGAGATCATTACGTCGAACAGCTCTTGATGTTTGTTCGTCAACAGGCATCGACGGGCAAGCAGAGCGCGGCTGAAGTGAAGCTCCGTCTCTCAGAGCAGTCGCGCCTTTTCCAAAGCCTTTACTGTGTGGATTACATAGAGAATGCGGACGAGGGCGTGAGTCCCCTTGAGATGCTTCCAGATCGCTTGCTGCGCTTCAACCCAGCGGCTTTCCAGCACCGCCGAATGGTCGTCCGCGTCGAAAGTATCTGCTGGGACGACGTCGAGATAACCTTCGACGGCGCGGTGCCGGACCTCGATGCCTGGTTCGACGCATGGTTCGATCCAGAAGAAAAGAACTTCGAGTCCACTGCCGAGCTGAGCGGGCGCATTCACTCGTTTGAGTACCGATGATAGCCTGATCGCAATCGACTTCGGCTCGTCGCCCGCGCAAGCTTTGCTGGATCTGCTGGATGTTCTCGACGCGGCGGGGACACGTGAAGTCGTCTTACGAACTAGCCGTCAGCCGGAGTCGAATTCTTAAGCCGATTCAACCACCCCTTGCATCCAGCAGCGAATTAGTTCACTATTTGTTCTCATGGCGCAGGCATCAACCATCGAATGGACGGATGTAACGTGGAACCCGGTATCGGGTTGCACGAAGATCAGCCCTGGCTGTGACAATTGCTATGCGGAGCGCTTTGCCGAACGCTGGCGCGGCATACCGGATCATCCATACGAATTTGGCTTCGATCTCAAACTTCAGCCGCATCGGCTAGAGCAACCGTTGAAGCTGAAAAAGCCGAGCTTCATCTTCGTCAACTCAATGAGCGATCTCTTCCACAAAGAGATTCCAACCGAGTACCTCGACCGCGTTTTCGACGTGATGGAGCGCGCGCATTGGCATGTGTTCCAAGCGCTGACAAAGCGCAGCACCATTCTCAAGCGCTACATCAGCAAGCGATACAAGAACGGCACCGCGCCGCCGCACATTTGGCTCGGCGTGTCGTTGGAGAATGAAACTCAGGTCTCTCGTCTCAAACACCTGCAACAGGCAGCAGCTTCGGTCCGCTTTCTCTCCATTGAGCCGTTGCTGGGGCCAGTGGGCAAGCTCGACCTCGCCGGCATTCACTGGGTCATCGTTGGTGGCGAAAGTGGCCCCGGTCACCGGCCGATTGATGCAGAATGGGTCCGTGACATTCGCGATCAATGTCGCGAGTCGAAGGTGCCGTTCTTCTTCAAACAGTGGGGGGGCACCCGGCCGAAGACCGGCGGTCGTATCTTGGACGGGCGAACTTGGGACGAGCGTCCCGGTTCGACTTGTGCTGCAGCAGTCGCCGCTGAGTGAGCTGCGTTCACATCTTCGGAAGGCTCACGGTGACGTCATCTGAGAATGTGCCTGACCGACGTTTGTCCACTGCAGGCGCGCATGTAATTCGTCCTTCAGACTCAAGCCTCTTTAGGGCGTCCTTGTAGTTGCGCTTGATGAAAGCACGGCCGATGTGATGGCCATCATAAACATCACGCATGCTTAGCGTTTGGCCCGCGAACACGCGACACAAGTCGTTTCCGAGTTCGGTAAGCGGTCGCGCAAAATCGAACAGCATTGGCGTCTCTGGGCCTGCCGACGCGTAGGAGAACGATGGGACGCCTTCTTCGTGCGAAGAACTCGCCTTTGCCATCACTTCCTTCATGATCTCGTATCCCCGCACATGCTTGGACACAAAAATGAGATAGTGACTTGTCCTATTCGAGTCGTCGAATTTAAACGTGAATGGGAGTACGAACCGAGACCCTTCCGCCTTGATCGACTGGGCAATCGCCTCGATCACCATCGCCTCACGAACTGCGGGCGATTTGTTGGCGACACTCGATTTCAGTGTCTGAAGTTCTTCTGCTCCAAATAGCGCCTCCATATGCGGCTCGACGTGCTCGTTCGTCAGTCCCATGTTGACACGATTGTAGTTGAAAAAGAAAACGCACTCGCAGCCCCAATCTCGAATGATCGTGTTGATCAAGCGGAGCGAAAGACCCTTGTAGCCCCACGGATCAACAAAGAAGAATGTAGGAACGATCGACTTGTCCGCGAAGAATTTGACGATTTCATCGCCGACTTCTTGTGCCTGGACAACGGGCTTGTACTTGAGCTGAGCAACGGCTGGTAGCGCGTCAACTTCCTTCCTCAAGGTAGCGCTATTATCTTCATCGCGATCGTTGAAAAGCGTGACCAAGTGCTCCTTGAGAAACTGGTCCTGTGCAGCACGCTCGATCACCATAAGCGGCACGGACGTCTTTCCGTCCTTGTATCGACCGGGTCCTGAGAACAGATCGATAAAAGCGATGCGCGTGCGCCGAGCGATAATGGTTGGCTTCAACACGTTGGCCCACGCGAAGAAGTATTTCTGGACGATTTCCGCCTTCACAAGCGACTGCTCGCGCTGCTCGTCGAAGAAGCCCTGAATCATAGAATCGCTCCGCCGTTGCCAGGTAGAACAAATACGGAACTGATGCAACTTTAAGGGCCACTCACCTTGCCAATCTTTGCCAACCGCCCCATCCTCCCCCCATGGCCACCCGCACCATCAACCTCACCGACGCGCTCGACCGCTTCGTCGCCGAGCTGGTCGCGTCTGGACAGTTTCAGAACGCCAGCGAAGTGGTGCGCGCCGGCCTGCGCGCGCTGAAGGCCGAGCAGCAAGCCCACGCCGCCAAGGTCGAAGCGCTCCGCGCCGCGATCCAGGAAGGCATCGATTCCGGTCCCGCGATCCCGATCGACAATATTGATGAATTCTTCGCCGAGATCGACGCCGAGATCGAAGCCGAGATCGCGGCGGAAGAAACGGCGGCGCGCGGCACAGCTGCCGAATGAAGCGGCTTGAGCGCAAGCCTCAGGCTCGCGCCGACATCAAATCCATCCGCGCACATTCGCGCCGCGCCTTCGGCGTTGGCGCTCAGCACAAGTACGGCGCGCTGATGAAGCGCGCGTTCGAGATGCTGTGCGCCGATCCGCAGCGTACCGGCGTGCAGCAGCGCGAAGACTTACCCGGCCTGAACTTCTTTCATCTCCGCCACGCCCACATGCGCGCGACGCCGCCGAAACAGCCGCGTCATATCATCGTCTTCACCTGCGACGACACCACACTCACCATCGTGCGTGTGCTCCACGATTCCATGGACATCAGCGAGCGCGTGAGAGACGAAGAAGGCTAAACTCAAGAGGCTCGAATGCGCGTAGCGTCTGCATCCACCCTAGCCCTCCTCCTCGCCGCCTGCGCCCCGGCCGCGCCGCCAGCGCAGCAAGGCTCGGCTGAGCCGGAGGCGGGCGCACCGCACGTCGTACAACACCCCGACACCGCAGCGCTCGCCGCGGCGCCCGCGGCCGGGCAATGGTTCGAGCGCACGGATGAAGGCGTCACCGGAGCGGGATTCGGCGCGCCCAATTCGGAGTATCAGTTCGTCGTCACCTGCACGGCGCCCTCGGGTGCGCTCACCATCATGTCCGCGAACGAACTGGCGCCCGACCAGGCGACGACGATCCGCCTCATCACCTCGACGCGCACGCTTGAACTGCCGGCCCGAAGCTTCAACGAAGGCCTGCCCTCGCTCAGCGCGGAAGTCGCCGACGCCGATCCGCTGAAGCCGCTGCTGATCGGCATGCTCGGCGCGCCGACCGATCGCTTCGCCGTCGTGGCCGGCGGCGAGAGCACAGTGTTTCCCTGGCACGAAAGCATCGCCCGCACGCTGATCGCCTGCCGGTGACTCAATCGCGCACCCTCTCCCTCCGCGAGGAGGGAGAGGGTTGGGGTGAGGGTGGAGTGCAAACGTGAAGGCACTACTCAACACGGATCGACTGGACGCCTTTTCGTCAGAACGTAAGCGCCGCCCCCCCAACCACGCCCCCCACCCCCACCCCGGGGGGGGGGGGGTGATGGCGAAAGCGAGTACCCCAAAAAAAACCCCCCCCCCAACAATTGGGGCAACAAAAAAAAAAAAAACCCCCCCCCCCCCC
>JBQTJK010000068.1:0-3854 GCA_052387215.1 Caulobacteraceae bacterium | reverse complement strand
GCCGCAGCCGCCATGCGTCGCCACGGTGTTCGGTCCGTATTTCGCACCGTGCGACAGGATCGCCGAAAAGCGGCGACGATCATGGCCGCCGCCGCTGCAACCGCCCGACACCGGATGATTGGGGATTGGGCATTCGGGATCAGGGAATGTCGCGCTCCGCGTGACGCGCGCCCATTCGCATGCCAAGATTACGTGGGGAGATTTCACATGCGCATAGTCAAAGCCATTTCCGCTTTGCTTTTTCTAGCGGTCGCCGCCTGCGGACAGGCCGCAGCACCGAGCGACGCCGGCGCGCAGACAGCCGGCGCGCCCGCGACAAGCGGCGAAGCAACCGCCGCAGAACGCGCCGCAATTCTCGGCGCACTCAACCTGCGCGCCAACGCGCGAGGTCAAGTGGATAACGAATGCGGCGACATGGTCACGCCGCAATTCGTCGTGGCCGATATCGGCGCAGGCGTTGGCCGCGCGATCGCGTTTGTCATCGGCGGCGGTCCGAGCAGCGCGGCGTGCTATGGCGATGGCCCGCTCGTCCTGCTGATGCGCCAGACCAACGGCGCGTGGCGCGAAATCTATATGCGCCGCGGCGGAATGATGATCATCCTCTCGACGCGGCACAACAACGCCAACGATCTTGCCGACGGCGGCCCGGGCTTTTCCTTCCCGGTCTGGCAGTGGAACGGCGCGACCTACGTCAATGCCAACCGCACTGTCGCCGACTCCGCGCTGGGCGACGCGCGCTACATTCCCTAGCTAGTCGTCCTTGTCGCGCTTCGGCTTCCACGCCGCAATCAGCCGCGGGCCTGCTGCACGCAGCAGATCGCCTTTGATCTCGAATGCCGCGAACGCCGCCGTTGGGAAATGGCCGTTGAACTCTCGCGCAAGTTTCGATGCATCATGCGCTTGATGCACAAGCGTCGAGACGAGCTCGCCCAGGCCCGGATTGTGGCCGACAATGACGACGCTGTCCGCGTCGCTCGCCACGAACGCATCCCAGATGCCTTCGGGCGCGGCGTGATAGAGCGCGTCCTCGAAGCGGCCCTCGAGCGCGAAATTCGACAGACCGTGCTCGGCAGTCTGGCGGGTGCGCTCGGAGGTGGAGACGAGCGCCAGCGTCGGCTTCAGTCCTGCGTCCTCCATCGCCGCGCCGGCGGCGGCAGAATCACGGCGGCCCCTGCCCGTCAGCCCGCGCGCTTCGTCGCTGTCGGCCTCGTGGGCGCGGACGGCCTTGGCGTGGCGGAACAGGATCAGGGTGCGCATGACTCGGGCGAGTCTGCCCGTCTGCACAGAAAGCGCAACGCCCCGCATCCGATCGCGCGCGCGGCGGCTGCTCAGGCCCGACCAAATACGGGAGTGCGTGATGAAAATGCGTTGGCTGATCCTGGGAGTCGCCGGCCTGATCGTGATTGCGGCCTGGGCGGCGGTGGCGGTCGCCTATTTCTTCTTCGAGCCGTCGATTGCGGTCTGGACCGCGCTGGTGACTGTCGGCGCCTTCAGCCTGGAAGGCTTCTTATGGGTCGCCGCCGGCGTGCTGGGTTGGTCGTTCCTGGCCGGGCGGCGGGCTATGCTGCAGCGGCTGAAGCAGCGTTTCTTCGGCTAGCTTTGCCTGCGGCGGCGGGGACCCTTACATCGGTGCTTCGTTTGGATTCGCCGATGTCAGATCTCGCCACCCTCGCCGCCGCCAAGGCCTGGCCGTTTGAACAAGCCCGACTCGTGTTCGAACGCTATCAGCGCACGCCAAACGACGTGGTGATCTTCGAGACCGGTTACGGCCCCTCCGGCCTCCCCCACATCGGCACCTTCGGCGAAGTCGTGCGCACCTCCATGGTCCGCCACGCTTTTCGCGTGCTCACCGACGACAAGATTCCGACGAAGATCATCTGCGTCTCCGACGACATGGACGGGATGCGCAAGATCCCGGACAACGTCCCTAACCACGACCTGCTCGCGCCTTACATGCAGCGGCCGCTTACCGACGTGCCCGATCCGTTCGGCACACACGAAAGCTTCGCGCACCACAACAACGCCCGCCTGCGCGCTTTCCTCGATGGCTTCGGCTTCGAGTACGAGTTCAAATCCGCCACCGATCTGTACAGATCCGGCGCCTTCGACACGACCTTGCTCAAGGCCCTTGCCGTCTACGACGAGCTGATGGCGATCATGCTGCCGACGCTCGGCGAAGAACGCCGCAAGACTTATAGCCCGTTCCTGCCGATATCGCCGAAGACTGGCCGCGTGCTTTATGTGCCGATGAAGCGCATCGACGCGAAGGCAGGCACGATCACCTTCGATGACGAAGATGGAGAGGAGATCACGCAGACCGTGACCGGCGGGCGCGCCAAGATGCAATGGAAGCCGGATTTCGGCATGCGCTGGGCAGCGCTTGGCGTCGACTTCGAGATGTTCGGCAAGGACCACCAGCCGAACCAGCCCATCTACGCCCGCATCTGTAAGGCGCTGGGAGCGGAGCCGCCGGTGAACTTCGTCTACGAACTCTTCCTAGACCAGCACGGCGAGAAGATTTCGAAGTCCAAAGGCAACGGCATCAGCGTGGAGCAATGGCTCGCTTACGCGGCGCCGGAATCGCTTTCGCTCTACAATTTCCTGAAGCCTCGCACGGCGAAGAAGCTCTATTTCGATGTCATCCCGAAGGCGGTGGACGAGTATCTCACCTACGTCGAGAGCTATCATGCGCAGAACACGGCTGAGCAGCTGGAAAATCCAGCATGGCACATCCACGCCGGGCATCCACCGAGAGATCTCTCGCCGATCTCATTCGCGCTGTTGATGAACCTCGTCTCCGCCGCCAACGCCGAGACCAAGGATTTGCTCTGGGCTTTCATCGGCAAGTACGCACCGGGCGTTACGCCGCAATCGCGTCCGTTCCTGGACAAGCTCACCGATTACGCGATCGCCTACTTCAACGACTTCGTGAAGCCGACCAAGAAGTTCCGCGAAGCAAATGAGAAAGAGCGCGCCGCGTTCGAGGATTTGATCCAACGCCTGGACGCGCTCCCGGCTGACACGACCGATGGCGAAACGATCCAGAACGAAGTCTACGCCGTCGGCAAAGACCACGGCTTCGAGCCGCTGCGCGACTGGTTTAAGGCGCTCTACGAAGTGCTGTTTGGCGTCGAAAGCGGCCCTCGCTTCGGGCAATTCGCCGCGCTCTTCGGCGTGCGCGAAACCAGCGCGCTCTTGCGCAAGGGCCTAGCCGGCGAACTGGTGAGGGCCGCATGATTAGCGCGTCGCGTTGGCGTGGCGCTCCGCGCGCCAAGCGCTGAGAATTGCCTCCGCGCTCATGTCGATGTCCGCCTCCGTAGTGTTCGCGCCGATCACGGAGATGCGCACGATCTGACGCCCACGCCAGTTTGCGCCGCCGACGAAACACACGCCTTCGCTTTGAATGCGCGCGATTGCCCGGTCGGTCAGCGCATCTGCCTCGGGCGCGTCCATGTCGGCCCCGAGCCGTACCGCAACTTGGTTCAGCACCGCGTCGTTCATGATCTCGACATCTGGCGCGGCACTCAGGCGTTCTGCCATCCGCCGCGCTAATTCGCAGTGCCGGGCCACCATCGCTGCAATGCCTTGGCGGCCGAGCGAACGGATCATCGCCCAGGTCGGGAATCCGCGCGCGCGACGCGAAAGTTCAGGCGCGTAGTCGGCGGGATGCCGCTCCTTGCCCTCGGGCAGATAGCTAGCGGCGATCAGCATGGCGCGGCGGTGGGCTTCCGCGTGGCGTACGATGGCGTAGCCGCTGTCGTGTGGGGTCTGCAGCCACTTGTGGCCATCGACGCCCCAGGAATCCGCCAGCTCCAGGCTGCGCCCGAGATGCGCAAGTTCCGGACAAGCCCGGG
>JBQTJK010000067.1:0-8925 GCA_052387215.1 Caulobacteraceae bacterium | reverse complement strand
AGCCTACACTGCGACCGGCCACGACTCCCGTGCGATCTCCTATGGAGTCGCGCTCTACGACGCTGTGAAGCAGGAGCGACCGGACACGCCCTTCGATCCGGCCGGGCCCGAATGCCAATGGCGCGATCCGCCAAAGCCGCAGCCCTGATTTCTCTCGATTGTGAACTTTTGGCCATGGACGAAGTATGCGACATGGCGCAGGATGCTTTGTGCGAGGGGCGGGTATCGGAGGGAGACTTCCATGCGCGCCCAAGTCCTGGCGATTGGGTTTTGGACCGCCCTGGCCGCGAGCACGGCCGCGATCCCGGCCACGCCATCAGGCCATTCCATCTCGGCGATTGTCGTGCCGATGCGCGACGTTCCCTTTTCGCAGCTGGCGAATGAGAGTTCGCGCGTGGCGTTTGATTTCAGCGGCGCCGGCGGCCGGCGCGCGCAAGGCTGGCTCACGCCGGATGCGGCGTGGCTGGTGTGGGACCCCGAATGGCGCGGCGACGTGCGCTCCGGCGGTGACATGATCGGCAGCCGCACCTGGAGCGCGTCATGGACCGACGGCTTTGAGACCCTGCGCGCGCTCGACGACAATCGCGACGGCGAACTTACCGGCGGCGAGTTGGGCGGCCTCTCGCTGTGGCGCGACGAGAACATGAACGGCTTCAGTGATCCGGGAGAAGTGATCCCGGCCAACGTTCATGGCATCGTCGGGATCGGGGTGCGCGGAACGGCGACGAGTCCTGGCTTGGTCACGGCGCCAGCCGGCGTTCGTTTCGACGACGGCCGCACGCGCCCGCTCTACGATTGGACGCCGGGCGTGGGCCGCCCGCCGGTTTCGTAACACTATGTGCGCAGGCGCGCGCCGATCCAGGTGCGGATGTCCTTTATCACCTCTTCCTTGCCGACATCAGCGAGGAGGTCGTGGAAGTAGCCGTCATAGAGCTTCAGCGTTTTGTCCGCCGAACCAGCCTTGTCGTAGAACATCTGGCTGCCGCTCGGCTTGGTGGCGGCGTCGCGCGCGCCATGCAGGATCAAAAGCGGCAGCTTGAACTTCGGAAAGTCTTGCTTCAGCCGATCGTCCGCACGCGCCAATTCGGCGACCGTCTTCGTCGGCTGTGTTTCATGCGCGATGAGCGGATCTTCATTCATTTGCTTCACCGCCGCAGGATCTCGCGAGAAATCCTCGTTCTTGAGCTTGAGCACGTGGGCATGCGGGGCGAGATGGCTCAGGCCTTTGAGCGCAGCGAGCGCGAAGTCGGGCGCGGGGACTTGGAAAGCAAAGCTCTCGCAAATAAAACCGGCCAGCTTGTCTTGATGCTCCAAAGTATAACCGCAGCCGATGACTCCGCCAGCGCTATGGCCCAGCAGAAAAGTCGGCAGGCCAGATTCGCGCGATTGGGCGATGCTGACCATTTGGGCGAGATCGCCGGTGTATTCGGAGAACGAGTTCACATAGAACCGCTCGCCGTCAGAGAGGCCACGGCCGCGATAGTCGAGCGCATAAACTGCGAGGTCATCGGCGGCGAGTTGCTCAGCCGGCCACTGATAATAACCGCTGTGCGAATTGAAGCCGTGCGAGATGACGACAACGCCCTTCGGGTTCTCTGCCGGCCTCCAGGCTCGGAAAAAGATGTTCAGGCCGCCCGCACCTTCGAAGCGTTCCTCGGTCGGTTGGATGCTCATCGTCGCCTCCTCGGCTTCTCAAGCCGTGGCGAACCTACTCCCGCTGGATGATGACGGCGAAAGGAATTCGACGTCGTGGCGGCGAATTCATCGCGACGCCTAGAGTTTGCGCTCCACCATCGCCTTCTTGATCTCGGCGATCGCCTTGGCCGGGTTCAGCCCCTTCGGACAAACCTGCGCGCAATTCATGATCGTATGGCAGCGATAGAGCTTGAACGGATCCTCGAGCGCGTCGAGCCGTTCGCCCTGCATTTCGTCACGGCTGTCATTGATCCAGCGATAGGCTTGCAGGAGCGCGGCCGGGCCCATGAAGCGCTCGCTGTTCCACCAATCGGACGGGCACGAGGTCGAGCAGCAGGCGCAGAGGATGCATTCGTAGAGACCGTCGAGCTTGGCGCGCTCTTCTGGGCTCTGGCGCCATTCCGCGTCCGGCTCCGGCGTCACGGTTTGCAGGTACGGCTGGATCGCCGCGTACTGCGCGGCGAAGTTCGTCAGGTCCGGCACCAGATCCTTTAGCACCGGCTGATGTGGCAGCGGCGAGATCGTGATCGCGCCAGCCGGCAGCTCATCCATGGCCTTGGTGCAGGCGAGCGTGTTGCGCCCGCCGATGTTCATGGCGCACGAGCCGCACACGCCTTCCCGGCACGAACGGCGGAAAGTAAGCGTGGAGTCGATCTCGTTCTTGATCGCGATCAGCGCGTCGAGGACCATCGGTCCGCAGCGATCGAGATCGACATCGTAGATGTCCCAACGCGGATTTTCGCCGGTATCGGGATCGTAGCGGTAGACTTTGAACTGGCGTACGCGCTTGCCGCCTTTTGGCGTAGCGTGGCGCTTGCCTTGCTTGACTTTCGAGTTCCGCGGCAGCGTAAGTTCGACCATATTCTGGTGATGGCGATGCCCGCCCGCTTCGTCAAGCGCAGCACCGGAGTGCGTCCATGCTTCGTTTCGTCGCCCTTTGCCTCTTGCTCTCGGCTTGCGCCACGCCCGACGTCGAACGTTGGTCGCAGGCTCCGGTTTCTAGCAACCAGTACGAGTCGCACCCCGCCTTCGATCCCCGCACGCGCGACCTCTATTTCGTGCGCAGCACGCCGGAGTTTTCCGGCTGGCGCATCTTCGTCAGCGCTTGCGGCCGCCGCGGTCAGCGCAGCGCGCCGAGCTCGCCCAGCTTCGCGGGAGCGGATGGCGTCGAAGCCGACCCCTTCTTCACACGCGACGGGAGCGCGCTCTATTTCATCTCTACGCGCTCCGAGAACGGCGTCACCCAGCGCGATCTCGATATCTGGCGCGTTGCGCGCGGTGACGACAATGTCTGGCGCGCGCCGGTACGCCTGCCCGAGCCGGTGAATTCGGAAGGCGCGGAATGGTTTCCGCGCTTGGCGCGCGACGGCTGGCTCTATTTCGGCTCGGACCGCCCCGGCGGCCACGGCCGCACCGACATCTATCGCGCACTGCCCGACGGCGTTGGCGGCTGGCGGGTGCAGAACCTAGGGCCGAACATCAACACCGCCGGCGACGAGTACGAAGCCGAGTTCAGCGACGATGGACTGATGGTGCTTATGGCGGACGGCGATCTCTATGAAAGCCGCCTTCGCAATGGTCAGTGGTCGCCGCGGGTGAAGCTGGATCGCGGCGTCAACACGGAAGCGATGGAAGTCGGCCCACTGCTGTCGCCGGAAGGCGATTCGCTCATGTTCGCCCGCGACAGCGGCGATCCGTCTCTTTCAGGAGAGATCTACCGGCTAGCGCGGGAGAGCAGCTGGCCGCCGCGCTGCCGATGATAGGCGCTACTCCGCGCGTCCACAGCAGCGTGAGTTCAACGATAGCGGCGTGAACGTGACGAGCATCGGTGCACGCCTCAAGCGACAGCATGGCGCAATTGCGCTAGGGATACTCGGATCGGAGCGATATCCATGAACGACTGGTCCGCCGAACCCCTCGCACAAGCCATTGAGCGCCGTCGCGGACGGCTGCGCCGTGAATCAGGTCCCGTGCGGGCGGGCGCCGCAGCCAGCATAACCAGCTGGTCGGATCGCGAGTGGGCGAGCCAATTCACTTTCTTGTACGGCCACAAGGCGCGGGCGCGCGGGGTGACGCAGGTGTGCGTCCGCGACACGGACGGCGAGATCATGTGGCAAGGCGGCGTTCGAGAGTTGGAACTCCACGCCGATCCATGGATCGGCTACGCGTGGATGGTTCGCGAAGGCGAAAGGCTGCGTTTCGAGAGCGCACTGCACGGCGGCGCGATCTGTCGCGCCGCCGATGCTGTGCGTTCGCGGCTCTGAGCCTAGTCCGCCGCCGCGGGCGTTACGGCGCCGCGGCCGTACCAATCGATGCGTCGGGTGGCGATCATCGTTGCCGCGATCACCGCGAAGGCGACGACCGAGCCGGCGAACAGAGCGAAATCCTCCAGGGTCATCAGCACGTACATGGCGCCGTAGAGCGCAGCCAAACCGACAAAGGCCCGCGCACCAACGGCGCCCGATTGGAACGAGGCGCCGGCATAATAGCCGAGCAAGGCGACGGTCGCGGCGGCGGCCATGAGGAAGGCGGGCGTGAAGCCGATGATTTCAGTCATTGAGAGCAGCAGCAGATAGAACACGCACTGCGCCAAGCCGACGAGGATGTATTGCGCCGGGTGCGCCTTACGGCCACTGACCGCTTCGAAAATCAGCGTCGCCAGAAAGACGATGCCGATAAACATGATGCCATAACGCACCGCGCGAGCGACGCCCTGGTAGATGTTGTCGGACGAAACGAAGCTCACCGCCATGTCGCGACCGGATGCGAGTCCCAGGTTGAAGCTGCCGAGGTCGGCCGCCTTTTCGATGCCGCGCGCGACGAAAGGCACGCGCCACGAACGACAAAGCCCTCGTCGGTGGATTGCAGCGCCTCCGACGACTGGAAGTAGCCTTCCGAACGGGCGTCGCGCCGATCGCCACGAATGGTGGCCGTGGTGTCTTGTGCGAACGCGGCGACGGAGAAACGTTGCGCGCCGGTGAGCTGGAGACGGGTTTCGACACTGAAGTCCTGTGGCGCGCCGTTGAAGCGCGCCGGCGCCGCGAACGCCTGCAGCGTTGCCGGCAGTGGCGCGGACGGTGAAGAGAACAAACCGGGGCGCGAGTAGGTATCCGCCGCAGGCGCGGCGAGGCTGAGATCGGAGATTGGCTCCAGCGTTGCCGTTGTACCATCTGCGAATCGTAGTTCGGCTGCGTTGCGGATGGCGCGGCTGTCGCTCACGAACATGACGATGCGCGCTTGGCTCCAATCGAAGCGATAGGACTCGTCAACGCCTTCCATCGCGTCGTCGGGGCGGAACGCGGCGTCGAACTCGGTTGTCGCAGTGTAAATGGCGGCCTTGTAAATGCCGAGGCTTCGATCGGTCACAGCGAGATTGGTGTCGGCCGCGCCGGTTTCGGCGAAGATCACATAGGAGCCGCGGCCGGAGCGGCGCTGTGTTCGACCCTGGTCGTCCGTCACTTCTACAGTGCGCGAGTACGGCACGAGCAGCATCGGCCCGCCGATCACCTGCGAGCCGCCGGCGGCAGCGCCGATCTCGGCCGTGACTTGGCGCGCCCTTCCTTCCCGCTCGGCCACCAGACCGCCGACGACGAGCAGCGGAATGCCCATGACCAGCACGAGTAGGCAGACGAGCAGAAGCTTCAGTCCAAGCGATCCACGCGGGATCAGGCCTGAGATCGGATTGGTCGCCACGGAAGTCCCTCCCCGCGCACGCGGCTCACGTGCGCGCGCATATGCTTCGCCGCGATCAAGGCGAGATGTCGACTGAGACGGCGCTTTCTGGCGGCGTCCAGTCCTCTGTCTGTGGCGCCTGCGGCTCGGAACTCAAAGCGATGACGAAGGCCGCCGCGCCCGCAAGTGCGCAGGCAAACGAAAACAGCCTCGCGGTCCAGTCGTAGTTGACGGAAACCTTCTCCGCGTCGCCGCCTTGCGCCAATGCATTCTGGCGCCGCCAGTCGATCAGCAAATAGCCGATCACGAACAGGAACGGCAGCGCGAAGCCCCAGGGCGTCACCGCCGCCATCCAGGGGCGCAGGAAAAGACCAATCGACCCAAGCATAAGTCCCGCCAGGATCACGAAGCTTGCGAGCGCTTGGCCGCGGTCCCCGAGCGATAGGCGCATGCGCCGGCGCCGCTCGCCCATTTCGTCGAACAGGTTGGTGAAGAATCCGGCCATTTGTCTGGGGGATAGCCCAGCCCGAGAGGTTCTGCAAAGCCGCCTGGCGGCTCGATTTCGCCTCACGCCGGCTCTAAGTTCCGAACTAAGGGGTTCGCCATGAAGCTCAAGCTCAATTGGAAATGGATCGGCGTTGCCGTCGGCGGCTTTGTTGGCGTGCTTGTTTTGGCGGCGGTGTTGTTCATCGCCTTCTTTCCCAAAGAGCTGGCCGCGCGCGAAGCCGAGCGCCGGATCGAGGAAGCGACGGGCCGCGACTTGGTGCTCGGCAACAATATCGAAATTTCGTTCTGGCCGGCCTTGGGCTTCTCCGTCGACAACGCGTCGCTCTCGAATCCGGAGGGGTTCGAGGATGTGGCGCGGCGCGGAGGCGTGGACCCAGCCGAGGCGCCGTTCATTTCCGCCAACCGCATCGTCTTCGCAGTGAAGGTGCTGCCGCTGCTGCGCGGCGCGATCGAAGTGAAGGAGCTGATCTTCGAGGGCGCGCAGGTGAACATGGTCGCCAAGGAAGACGGCGCCAATAACTGGACCTTCCCGACCGAACAAGAAGAAGAGCAAACCACGCTGGAAGATTTGCGGCTCGATGACGTACGGCTCACCGACAGCATGATCTCGTTCCAAGGCGCCGAAGGTGAAGCGCCGCTTGTGCTTGAGGATGTGGACGCGAGTCTGGCGCTCGAATCGCTCGACTCTCCGGCGCACATGCAGGCCGCGTTCGACTATCGCGGCGAGCGCATGAATGTGGACGGCGAAGTCGGCCTGCCGCGCGCGGTGCTGGAGAAAGGCCAGACGCCGATTACGGCGCAAGTCAACGCGCCGCCACTTGAAGCTTCGTTCAACGGCACGTTCAACAGCGAGAACGGCGCACTGGCGGGCGCGCTGCAAGCGAACGGGTCGAGCTTGCGGCGTCTGCTCGCGTGGATGGGCTCGCCGATGGGCGAAGGCGGCGGTTTCGGCAATTATAGTCTCACCGCGCAGATGACGCGTGAAGGCGAGACCACGACGCTGAACGACGCGCGCATCCGTCTCGACAACATCAACGCCAGCGGAAACTTGACGCTGCTGAACCAGCAGAACGGACGGTTGCGCGTGAGCGGCGCGCTGAGCGCGCCCGCCGTCGACCTCAACGTCTATCTGCCTGCCCCCGCGCAACGCGGCGCCGAAGGCGTGGAAGTCAACACAGCTTGGAGCAACGATCCGCTCGATCTTTCGGGCTTGCGCGCGCTCGACGCTGATCTCAATCTGGCGCTCGGCACTTTGCAGTTCCAGCGCATGACTTTCTCCAATGTAGCTTTGGCGCTGCGCGTGGCCAACGGCGCAGCGGATGCGCGGCTATCGCGCATTTCGCTTTATGATGGCGGCGGCACGGCGCGGCTGATCGCCGACGGTTCGGGCGCAACCCCGCGCGTCGCGGTCGAACTGAATGCGCAAAATATTCAAGCCGAGCCTCTTCTGCGCGACGCCATCGGCTTCGACAGAATCGCGGGCCGCGGGCGGCTCACGGCTTCGCTGGTCGGCCAAGGCAATTCGCAAGCGGCAATCATGCGCAGCCTACGCGGCAATGCGTCATTTGCGTTCAATGACGGCGAGTTGAAGGGCGTGAACCTGGCGCAGGTCGCGCGCACGATCCAGGCTGCGCTGAGCGGCCAAGCCGTGGGCGGAAGCGCATCGACCGATTTCGCCGAACTCGCGGCGAACTTCACCGTGGCGGATGGCGTGATGGCGACGGACAATTTGCGTTTGCTCAATCCCTTTGTGCGGCTCGACGGCCAAGGGCTCGTAAACATCGGCGCGCAGACGATCGACATGCGAATTGCGCCGCGCGCGGTGCGCTCGATCGAGGGTCAAGGCGGCGATGCGGGGATTGCCGGCCTGGGCATTCCATTCCGCGTTTCCGGTCCGTGGTCACGCGTGAGCTTCCGGCCGGCGCTCGAGGAAGTGGTGCAGAACCAGTTGCGCGACATCCTCTCCCGCCAAGGCGAGGACAATCCGCTCGGGCGTCTCGGCGAAGCCCTGTTCGGCCGCCAGCCCGCGGCGACGACGACGCCCGGCGAAACGCCAGCGCAACAGCCGGCCGAAGGGCAAACACCGGCGCAACAGCCCGCGCAACAGCAGGAACAGCCGAGCAATCCGCTGGCCGACCTCTTCCAGCGCGCCATTCAAGGCCAGCAGGATGAGGACAAGGAGAAGCAAGCGCCGACGCCGTGACGGCGGGGGCGAGCGCTCCAGCCTCCATGGGTCGCGCAGGTCGGGCGGATGGCGCGGCGTCTATCCCCCATTCAGCGATAGCAGTTCATCAACCATGCTTGGCGCGCCTTCACTTCGCTTTCAGCTGTTTGCGGTATCGTGCATCTGCTGCGCCGGAGGGCGTTCGATGTCGTTTGGGAAGCGAGCGCCTGTGGGCGCGACCGCAAGAGCCACAGCGCCGCCGATGCAGGCTGGCGCTTCACCGGAGCGCGAGGCCCTCGTGGCCGAGTTGCGCGCGATGGCGCGTAAGGGCGGCGCGAACGCGCCAAAACTGCACGGCACAGTGAGCGGACGGCTGGTCAACGAGCGCGGCCCCGGCGCCGATCCGGTGCTGGCGAACCGCGAAGGCGTGGCCGACGCGCGCGACGTGCGGCGTTCGGACTATTGGGCGTCGAACGCGCTCGGCAATCTCTCGGCCATCATTGGCGTCGCCGGCGGCGTGGCGATCGGGTTTTCGGCGCAAGGCGTGATCGGCTTCATGTTCGTGATCTGGGGCCTGACGGCGGTCGCAACCGGGCGCATGATGAAAAGCAACAAGTCCAGCGAGCGTGTGTTCATGGGCCGCGCCGCGCGGCTCGCGGGCGCCGGCGCAATGCTGACGGGCGCCTGGTTCATCTACCAGGGATGGTCGGAGCCCGCCGTGCTGAGTTACTTCGTGCCGGAGTACGAAGCGCCGATGGGCGGGCTGTTCGGGAAGCGGTGAACGCTATCCAGAGGGAGCGCGGGGGGGGCGGCCGCGCCCCCGCGCGGCGGCGAGCAGGGGAGACCCGGACGCGGCGCGGGGGGCCGGGCGCCCCCGCGTCGCCCGC
>JBQTJK010000066.1:0-49684 GCA_052387215.1 Caulobacteraceae bacterium | reverse complement strand
TGGCCCGGCGCCAAGGGGATGGGGTTAAAGATCGAGTGCCGGTAGCTGCCTGAAAGCAGGACGCTCGCGAACGAATAGCGATGGTCGTGAATGGGGTTGAATGACCCCACCGCCGGCTCCAGCAGACGAAGTCGCATCCCGCGCTCGAGGGCGTCGTGAAGAACGAGGTAATGCACACGGCGATCCTCGGCGGGAATTTCGAGTTCATCGGCCACCTCGTCGTGCTGATGGACCTCGCACATTGACAAGAGCCGTTCGTCGTCCGCCACGCGCAAGACGAGGCTGCGCAATGCTGACTTATCGCCGGCCAGCTCTTCGATGAGCGCCAGACTCTGCTTTGCGCCGTCCTCAAACGAGTCCCAATCGATCGTTACTCGCTCAAGATCGCAAATCATGAAGGACCCTCCACTTTTTCGATGGCGATTTTTTCGATTTTTACCCAACGCTGAGTGCCAAATTGCCCGAGCATGTGAGGTCTAACCGGCCGCGCGATCAAGAACTCCCTTCGTCGGCAATGCTCGAAGCGCGTGTCTTTTTTGCTCTGGACGCTCGTGCTCCCTGGCCCGCTTTTGTCACTCTTGCGCGACGCGCGCGCACACTGCGTGGGCAAACGAAGCGGTTTGATTTGCCTTGACCCGATTGAAGCACGCGAGGTAGCGTTTGTACCACTTAACTGGGGACATTTACCAGCAGCTGGAGTCTGGCCAATTCGGTGTCTCGACGACAGCCTCCAGTCTCCAGAACGCTCCCTCTGGGAGCGCCATTCGCACGACCTCTATTTTCGCGAGGGTTGGGACTCCATCGCCGATGTGTTCGGCGCTCGTTTCGTATCGTCAATTGAGAGACTGGCGATCGTCGTGTTCAAGCCCGACGCGGTCGCTGCGCGAAAACTGGAGGATGGTGTCGATTTCCTGATCGAAAACGGCTTCCACCCGACGGCGTGCGGTCTCTTTCACCATAATCGCCACACCATTCGCGAAACCTGGCGCTATCAGCTGGCAGGCGCGACCCTTGAGAGCCTGGCGATCGTCGATGCTTATCTGTCGCTCGGACCATCTCTGGTATTGTTTCTGGAAGATACGGCTCCTGTATGCGGGCCGCTGGGCGCTGAGCGGCTCCTCCACCTCAAAGGCGGAGGCCAGCCCACCCCCGGGCAGCTGCGCAATCGGCTGGGCCTAAGCAATGTATTTTTGAGCTTCGTGCATACGCCCGATGATCTGGGCGATCTCATCCGTGAGATAGCGATCTATTTTGGCGGCGAGGAGCGGTTGGCTCATCTTCGCCATCACGCGCAAGGCACACGCCGGCGCGCTGACGTGGCGCGGCATGTGCACGAGCTTTACGCGCAGTCTCCGGTTCATGATTTGTCGCTCGCCCGATCCCTCAGCCGCGTGGCGGAGGCCTCGCGGCGCCAAATGTCCTTGGATATGTATGACGCCCAGGTTCGCCCGCGTTGCGAGCTTTTGGCGGCGAAGGCGACGCGCGCCTATCCGGAACTGTTTTTGTTGCTCGATCGCCAGGGTGTGAAACTTGACCCGTGGGATCGGATCGTCGTGGCCGCTGAATTCTGCGAGTGGTCAAAGGGTCCGCCTCAGCCACGAAGCGACACGCTCGGGCCTTCCCTGATACCCGGAAAGGAAGCCCATGGATGATGCACATTGGAAAAGCGATGATTGGGGCGTTCTCAACACTCACCCTGACGACGAGATTGCAAGGCTAAGCCAACTCGTTTGCGAGGAAGCCTCCATTCCAGGCTTCATCGAGGCGCGCCGTTTCGCGCTTGAAGCGTTGCGCCTGAAGCAGGGGGCGACATTGGTGGAGCTGGGCGTAGGCCCGGCACCTTATGCGGAAGTGACCATGCCGGTGCTGGGGCCGACTGGCACGTGGATCGGCATTGACTCGACTGCGGGTTTTGTCCGCGACGCCCACGCGCGTGCGGCCCGGGTCGGGGGTTGTCAGGCTCATTTCCAATGCGCCGACGCGCGCGAGGCGCCGGTCGCGTCCGGGTCAGCCGACGCCGCCTTCGCCGACAAGCTCCTCATTCACGTTGCGCCGATCTCGCGAGTCGTGCGGGAAATGGTGCGGATCGTGCGGCCTGGCGGCTGGGTCGCGGCCTGTGACGCTGAAGGCGATGCGCTCTTCATCCATGCCTCCGATCTCTCCGTGTCGCGGCGGATCCTGCGCCATTGTGCGCAGGTGCGTCCGACGTCAAACGCCGCGTCGCTCGCGGCCGAAGCGTTCGCGCGTGAGGGATTGGTCGACGTAGAGCGCCGCGGCTTTATGATTCTGATGTCGGACACATCCTTCGCTTTCGTGCCCCACATCGTAAGGCACTGGGCGTCTCGCGCCGCTGCGGCCGGCGCTATCACCGCCGAAGAGGGGCAAAATTGGCTGCGTGACGTGCTCGGCAAGGAAGAGACCAATTCTGTTTTGGTCTGCTTTCCGCTCATCGTGACCTGGGGCAGTAAACCGTAGCGGGCATGGCCATTCGGCGCGTTCGAGGCGGCGACGCCTAGCGATCGGCGCTCGCGACGATTTCCACCTCGCCGAAGGCGAGCCGCCGGCTGTCAGTGTTTAGGAATATCCGCGAGTGCGCGCGCATGCGCTCCAGCATGGGATTGTCGTAGATCATTTTGATTCCGTCCGGCGCGTCGATATAGCTCTCAAACACGAAGTCGAACTTGCCTCCGTCTGCGAACGCAGCATCGACAATGGTATTGAAATGCACGGCGGTGTAGAGCGGCTGCTCGCGTTCCATGTCGAAATGCTCGGCCATAGCGGCGTCGCGCGTAACCGTGTCGACGCCTTGCGCGAAGGAATAGTACGAGGTGATGATCTTGGCGCCATCATGCTCCTCGCCAAAGGCGCGCTGCTCGGTCCAGATGCAGGTCGTGTCGATGCCATCGCCCAGTGCGGCTAGCGCACCGTCGAATGCGGCCCGCACCGTCGTGCACCAAGCGCGGGTCGCGGCAAGGCCGCCCGCCACGCGCGTGGTTGGGATGAGCTTCAAGCAAGCGCTCGCCTCAAAAACAAAGACCTCGCGATGCGGGTCGGCCTTTCTGCGTCCTCGGTGTTCGAGAGAGTAAGGCGGCTCGAAAGGTCGGGCGCCATCCTCGGCTATCGCGCCATCATTGACGCGAGCGCCCTGGGAGCGCGTTTCGACGCTTGGATTGAAGCCACCCTGCCGGTCGGATCGCGCAGCGTGGTCGCAGGTTTCATCGACCTCTTGATAGCTGCGCCGGAGGTGATTTCCGCCCACCAAATGGCGCGGTCGGAAGATTTTCTGCTCCATGTGCAGACTCGCTCTGCCGCCGACTGGCGAGATTTCTTGGCTCGGACTGAGCGCACCGGAATTGACCTGTCCGTGGTGCGGACCGCGCTTGTCACCGACTGCATAAAGGCGCCTGTCGCGTATCAGCCGAATGCTCGCCAACAACGCGCTTTTTGATCAAGCATGAGACAAGCCCTCAAAGTCGGTGCGGCCTGAAACAGCCCGCCGAACAATCTTCGGTTCGGACCGAATACATGCGCGCCGCCGCCTAAAGCCGTGCGGCTCGCTCGTTGCTCGACTCCTCGTAAGTAGGTGGCGGGTATGCAGAGCTGGGGGCCAATTACAGCATGCGTTTTAGTGGCGACGATCGCGGCGATGACGCTTGCCGGCGCCACACAGTTTATCGCCGGCGTTTTTGACGACCAAGCGGCGTTGGGATCGCCGCTCATAACAATCGGCGAGACGCGCATCTATCCGCCCTGGGCGCTGATCGAATGGTCCAGCGCCTGGGCCAGCACCTATTCGCGTCCATTCGCCGCGGCGCACGCCATCTTGGTGACTGGCATCGCTCTGAGCGTCCTGGTCGTCGCCATCGGCCAGCGCGGACGGCTCAATCTGCCACCATTCGGCCAAGGTGCATGGGCGGCGTTTGACGATCTCAAAGCCACCAATCTGTTCGCGCCAAGCGGCTCGGTGCTCGGCAAGTTCGAGGGTGAGATCGTCGCTTTCGACGGGCCGGAACACCAACTCCTGATCGGCGCGTCGCGCAGCGGCAAAGGCCGCGGCCATGTGGTGCCGACGCTACTGGCGACGCAGCACTCCGCGCTTGTGATCGACGTCAAAGGCGAACTCGCCGACGGCGATCCGCGCCACGGTTTTCCTGGCACTGCGGGTTTCCGTGAGACGCTGGGGCCGGTGGCGCGTTTCCGGCCGACGCATTCCGACAGCATTCGTTTCAATCCGGTGTTCGAGATACCACGCGGCGCCGACGAAGTGCGCGCAGCGCAAAATCTGACCGATGTGCTGTTCGGCGCGCACGAGGATCGTGCGACCAAGGATTTCTGGCTGCGTAGCGCGTCCAATCTCGTCGCGCCGGTCATTCTGCATGTGCTCTATGCAGAGCCGTTGGAGCGCAAGACGCTCGCGGTGGTGCGCGAGAAGCTGCGCAACATGGCCGCGACCGCCGAAGAGATGCGCCGCACGCTGCATCGGAAGAATCCCACGACGGGACAGCCCGAGGTGCATCCCGAAGTGTTGCATGCCGCCGAGAGCTTCTTGTCGGCCGAGGAGCGCATGCGGTCGGGTGTACAAGCAACGACGGAAAGCATGTTCGGGCTGTTCGCCGACCCGCTCATCGCCGCCAACACCGCGACATCCGATTTCCGCATCTCGGATCTCATGTGCGGCGACAAGCCAGTCACGCTCTATCTTCAGCCGCCATCCTCCGATGTGCAGAGACTCATGCCGCTGTTGCGCCTCATCGTTGACATGACGGGCCGAACGCTCATGGAGAGCCAAACCGAGGTCAGCGGGCGCCTGAAGCGGCATCGCCTGCTAATGGTGCTCGACGAATTCCCGATGCTTGGGCGCATGGACTTCTTTGAGACGATGATGGGCGCGATGGCGGGCTACGGCATCAAAGCCTATCTCGTCTGCCAATCGCCCAACCACATTGCGCGCGCGTACGGCCGCGACAACGTCATCATCGACAATTGCGGCATCGTCACCTCGTTCTCGGCTACGGACGGAGATTCCGCCAAGCGCATCGCCGACATGGCCGGCGAAGTCTGGGAGTTGCGCGAGAGCGAGACGCAGAAGAAGCCAAAGCCCATTCTGGGTTGGGGCCAGGGCTCGACGACATTACGCGAAGAGCGTCGCCCGCTGCTCTTGCCAGCGGACGTGCGCGCTTTGCCGCGCGATGAGCAACTAATCTTCGTTTCGGGCTGCAAGCCTATTCGCGCCAGGAAAATCCGCTTCGACGAAGAGCGCATTTTCCGCGAACGGCTTCGGCCGGCTTCGGGTGCGCGTGTCACGCTTACCACCGCGCATGATTGGATCGATGTGCGGCCGCTCGGCTTTCTCGAAGCGCCGGCCAAGCCGTCGAGCAAGCGTAAGGCGCCGACTGCGGGGCAGGGCGACCTCTTCGCGCATCCGGGGCCGAAGCTCTCCGACTTGGCGCTCGCGGGCTTCCGCACGCAGGACGGCGCGCGCATGGCGCCGCCGCCAAACCCACAGCCAAGTGCGCCGCCCGCAGGGTCGAATGACGCAATGCCGGCGCGCAAGCCGCGCTGGACGGGAGTGTGATTCCAATGAACCTGACGGGCATCCGTACTTACCTCGAACCCGACCTAGCGCGGGAGGTGTCGCGCGCCGCGCGCGCACAAGGACGATCGGAATCGAGTCTCATCGCCGAGGTGCTGCGCGCACGTTTCGCGGCGGACTCTCCCGGCGCAGCCACTACGTCAGCCGAGGCGCAGAAGCGCCAGCTCAACCGCTTGGAGACGCGGATCGACAAACTACAACGCGACCAGGCGTTGTTGAAGGAGAGCCTGTTTGTCTTCGTGCGCGTATGGCTCGAACACAATCCACCCATCGACGATGCGATCGTGGAGAGCATCGCAGCAAGTGCTGAGGCTCGCTTCGAGCGGTTCCTTGATCTCGTCGCGCAAGGCTTGTCGCCTGGCCGCTCGATCGCCAATGGCGATGCGGCGATTGAAGGCAACGGGCACGACGCGCTGGCGACGGAGGCCACGCCGTGACCGCGGCGCACGCCATCGGCTCATCGCGGCGCCGTTCGGCGTTGGTGCGCGCCTTGGGCGCGACGATCGCGGACGCGCTCGCCGCGCCGGACGTGGTTGAAGCGCTGGTGAATGCGGACGGGCAAGTCTGGCTCGACCGCGTGGGCGCCGGACTCGTACTCACCGAACACCGACTGAGCGCGCATGATCGCGAAACGGCGATCCGGCTGCTCGCACATGAAGCCGGGGAGACGGTGGGTGAAGATCGCCCCGCGCTCGCGACCATCCTCCCGGATTCGGCGGCGCGCGTTCAGGCGCTCTTGCCGCCGCTGGTGGAAGCGCCGGTGCTGGCAATCCGCAAGCGGCCGGCGGTTATTTACACGCTTGCAGATTATGTACGCGATGGCGTTGCCACGCCTGCGCAAGCAGCGATGCTGTCCGAGGCCGTCGCGGCGCAACGCAACATCGTCGTCGCCGGCGGCACAGGCTCAGGCAAGACAACTTTGCTCAACGCGCTGCTCGCGGAGCCGGCGTTCGCCGCATCACGCCTCGTGATCCTCGAAGATACAGCCGAGCTGCAGATCGCCAGCGCCAACGCCGTGCAGCTTTTGACCAAGCGCACCGATCCACCTGTCGCCATGCGCGATCTCGTGCAGATGACATTGCGCTTGCGGCCGGACCGCATCGTCGTCGGCGAAGTGCGCGATGGCGCCGCACTCGAAGTGCTGAAGGCTTGGAACACCGGTCATCCTGGCGGGCTGCTCACTTTGCACGCCAATTCCGCCGCCGACGCGCTCGCGCGTTTGGAAGATCTCTGCATGGAAGCCGTGGCCGCGCCGCCCAAACGGCTGATTCAGTCGGCCGTCGATCTCATCGTCTTCATCGCGCGCAACGGGGGCAAGCGCGCGATCCAGCACATCGTCAGCCCCAAGCATCAAGGAGAGGACCAATGAAGAAGACCAACTTGGCGAACATCGCGGGCATCACGCTCGCGGCGCTTGCTTTCGCCGCGCCGGCTTATGCGTCGGGCTCCGGCATGCCCTGGGAAGGGCCGCTGCAACAAATCCTTGATTCGATCACCGGTCCGGTGGCGCGCGCCGTCGGCGTCATTGCCATCGTCATGGCCGGCTTCACCATCGCCTTCTCGGACGGCGGCTCCGGCGTCCGGAAGCTCGCATGGGCGGGTCTCGGTTTGGCGTGCGTGTTCGCGGCGGCGACCTGGGGTCTTGAGCTGTTCGGCTTCGCCGGCGGCGCGGTGCTCTAAAGGTCAATCGCGATGGATGATCTACCGGAAGGTTATTCAGCGCCGCTGCGCACCTCGCTCACGCGCCCAATTTTGATGGGCGGCGTGCCGCGCGGGTTTGCGATTCTGAACGCAACGACCTGCGCGGCGATCGCGCTGGGCCTGCAGCAGCCTTTCATTGGCATCCCGCTTTGGATCGTTCTGCAAGGTGCGGCCGCCTGGGCGGCGTCGCGCGACCCTTGGTTCATGGACACATGGCGGCGCCATCTCGCCAAGCCTCATTACTTCGCGGTGTAAGCATGTTCGATCTTCGACCCTACAAACAAGCTGGCCCGCGTCTCACGGATTATCTGCCGTGGGCGGGACTGATCGCGCCGGGCTGTGTCTTGAACAAGGACGGCGCGTTTCAGCGATCACTGGAATTCCGCGGACCTGACTTGGACTCCTCAACGCCTTCCGAGCTGATGGGCGTCACCGCGCGTCTCAACAATGCGCTTCGCCGCTTCGGCTCCAATTGGTGTCTGCACGTGGAAGCGCGGCGCGCGTGCGCGCCCGGCTACCCCGACAGCTCTTGGCCCGACGCCGTGTCTTGGCTCATCGACGAAGAACGCCGCCAGGTGTTCGAGACGGCCGGCGCACGGTTTGAAAGCCGCTACTTTCTGACCTTCGCTTGGCTCCCGCCGGCGGAGCGTCAAGGCAAGCTGGAGAACGTCCTGTTCGAGGGCGGCGAACGTCCAGCGGGCGGTGTCGATTATCAGCTTCATCTCGACAGCTTCATCGAGCGCACCGATCAGCTCATGGCGCTGCTGGAGACCATGATGCCGTTTGCGCGCTGGCTCTCTGACGAAGAGACGCTGACCTATCTGCATGATTGCATCTCGGACCGGCCGCACCGCGTCGCGGTCCCTTCAACGCCGTTTCACCTCGACGCGCTGCTGCCCGACGCCGCCTTGATCGGGGGACTTGCGCCCAAGCTGGGCGCCAAGCACCTGCGCGTTATTTCCGTCCGCAGTTTCGTGACCGAAACCGAACCGGGGCTGCTGGACGCGCTCAACCGTCTGCCGATCTCGTACCGCTGGGTGACGCGCTTCTTGCCGCTTGATCGGGAGGAGGCGCGCAAGGAGCTGGAGAAGATCAGGAAGCGCTGGTTCTCGCAGCGCGTGGGTCTGGGCGCCATGCTGCGCGCGGCCTTGTTCAAAGACGAGCCAGTCCTGCACGACAACGCCGCGGCCAATCATGCGGCAGACGCCGATGCGGCTTTGCAGGAATTGGGCACCGATGCGATCGGCGCCGGATACGCGACGCTCACGATCACAGTCTCGGACGAAGACGAGAACGCTGCCTTAGAAGCCGTTCGGCAAATCCAGCAAGTCGCGGATGGTCTGGGCTTCGTGACCCAGGTGGAGACAGTCAACGCCATTGAAGCCTGGCTCGGCTCGCTGCCGGGTTCGGCTTACGCGGACGTGCGCCGGCCGATCCTGCTGACGCCGTCACTGGCGCATCTCTTACCAACAAGTGCGGTGTGGGCCGGACCGGAGCGCAACGCGCATCTGGGTGGCCCGCCGCTCATGCTGACCGCCACAGATGGCGCCACGCCGTTTCGCCTCGATCTTCACGCCGGCGACGTCGGGCACACGATGATCGTGGGCCCGACCGGCGCCGGCAAGTCAGTGCTGCTCGCGACACTCATCGCGCAATGGCGGCGCTACGCGAACGCGCAAGTCTATCTGTTCGACAAAGGACGCTCCGCACGCGCTGCCATTCTCGGCATGGGCGGCGACTTCTTCGACCTGGGCGAAGATGGCGCGCTGGGTTTGCAGCCACTAGAACGCATCGATGATGCGAGCGAGCGGGCCTGGGCGCTCGATTGGATCGCAGGCTTGATCGTTTCGGCCAACGTTGCGGTGACGCCCGAGCTGCGCGCCGAGCTGTGGCGTGCGCTCGAAATCCTCGGGCAACGCCCGCCGGAGGATCGCACGCTCACCTTGTATATGGCGCTTGTGCAGGACGCTTCGGTCCGCGCCGCGCTCCAACCCTTCACGCACGCCGGCCCGCACGGCCGTCTGCTTGATCACGACCAGACTTCGCTCGGCTACGGCGCCGTCCAAGCCTTCGAGATGGACGATCTCATGCGCCGGCCGCAAGCGGCCGGTGCGGTGCTGTCGGCGCTCTTCCACGTGCTGGAGCGTCGCTTCGATGGCAGCGCGACCTTGCTGGTGCTCGATGAGGCATGGCTCTTCCTGAAGGATTCCTTCTTCGCGGCGCAAGTGCAGGATTGGTTGAAGACGCTTCGGAAGAAGAATGTCGCCGTCGTCTTCGCCAGCCAGGAACTCGCCGACGTGGAGGCGAGCCCGATTGCCTCCACCATCATCGAAGCCTGCCTGACCCGCATCTTCCTGCCCAATGACCGCGCTCGCGAACCGCGTTCGCGCGCTTTCTATGAACGGCTTGGCTTGAACGCTCGCCAGATCGCGCTGATCGCCAATGCGACGCCGAAGCGGGACTATTATCTCGTTGCCCGCGATGGCTGCCGGCTGTTCGAACTGGGCCTTGGTCCCGCGACGCTCGCCTTCGTCGGCGCTTCGCGGCCGGAAGATCATACGCTGATGGACCGCGTGGTCGCCGATGCCGGCGAGCAAAGCTTTGCTGCGGCCTGGCTCGATGCGCGTGGTCTTCGCGACGCTGCGCGCGCGGTCAGGCGCTTCGAGTCTCAGGCTAATCCGCAATCCGTCACGGCGCCGGCTGAACTCGTCGCTGCAGAATAGGGGAGATGTCATGTACCGAGCAGTTTCGAAACTAATGGCGACCGCCGCGATCGCGACCATGCTGATCGCGACGCCTGCCAGCGCCCAGCGCATCGTCTATGACCCGACCAATTACGCGCAGAACCTTCTCTCCGCGACGCGGGCGCTCGAACAGATCCGCAATCAGATTCGTCAGATCGACCAAGCCACAGCAATGCTGCGGCAAAACCCGCTCCAGCTCTCGCCGGAACTGTCGCAATCAATCTCGGAGGCGCGCGCGCTGTTCGACGCGGCGCAAGGCTTGGCGTTCGAGGCGGGCCGCGTCGGGGAAGATATCCGAACGCTCTATCCCGAGACCTGGGAGAGCTTTGAGCTCGACGACGTTCTCGCCCAATCGGATCAATGGCTCTCCCAAAGCCGCGCCAGCGTTGAACGCGCGATGGAGGCCGAAGCTCGCGCGGTGCTAGCCATCGAGCGGACCCAAAGCCGGATCGATCGCGCACTCAGTTCCTCATCCGGCGCGGAAGGGCAGACGGGTGCGATCCAGGCGGGCAATCAATTGCTTGGCATTCAGGCGTCGCAACTCGCGGAGATCCAGTCACTGCTCGTGGCGCAGGGGCGCGCGCTGCAAACCGAGCGCATGGAGCGGATCGCGCGCGAAGAGCGCGCCCGCGAAGTGCAGCGCCGCGCATTCCCGACTCAAAGCACGGCGCCCGCGCCGGCGCGCTCGGCTTTCGAGGACTAGAGGCGATGGACACCTCCAGCGTCAATTCGTTCCTAAGCCAGTTTCTGGCCGTCGCCGATAGTGGATTCGGCCTGATTCAGGGCGACGTGAACTACGTCCTGAACGCACTGATCGTGATCTCGATCGTGCTGACGGGGACGCAATGGGCGCTAGGTAATGACAACCCTGTCGCGCCGATGTTCAGGAAAGTCCTGTTCATCGGCTTCTTCGCCTTTCTCGTGAACAATTGGGACATGCTCTCGACCGTCATCCATCGGTCGGGCGCGATGCTGGGCCTCCAAGCCGGCGGTGGTTCGCTCTCGATGGCGGACCTGCACAATCCCGGCCGCATCGGCGGCATCGGCATTGAGCTCTTCGGCCGCACCGTCGCGCTGGCCGAGGGCATGAACCTGCTGTTCGATTTCATATCGCTGGTGACGATCTTCCTGGCGGGCGTGTTCGTGATGCTGGGTTTCTTCGTTCTCGCGTTGCAGATTTTCGTCGCGCTGATCGCGTTCAAGCTCGGTTCTCTCGCAGCCTTCGTTGCGCTCCCGTGGGGCGTGTTCAATGGCACGGCTTGGGTTGCAGAGCGCCCGCTGGGTTGGGTCGCGGGTTCGGCTGTCCGGCTCTTCGTGCTGGCGCTCATCGCCTCGGTGTCGATCACCTTTGTGGGCACGCTACCGGCGACGCTCGTGCTGGATGATGGCGGTGCGCTCAACGTGCTGCTGTTCGGGCTGACTGTTTTGGCGCTCGCTTGGTTCGGCCCGTCGCTGGCGAGCGAAGTGGTGCAAGGCCAGCCGAACCTCTCTGGTTCTGACGCGATCCGCACCGGCGTCGGCGCGGGTTTCTCCACAGTGGGCGCAGGCTTCATCGCCGCTCAAGGCGCCAAGGCCGCCTGGAATGCCGGCGGCGCGCTCATGGGCGGCGCCGGGCGCCTCATCGCTGGCAAGCGGCCGGGCCCGCGAGGCGGCGGTGGATCAGGCGGCGGCTCCGGCG
This sequence comes from Caulobacteraceae bacterium, assembly GCA_052387215.1. Taxonomy (GTDB): domain Bacteria; phylum Pseudomonadota; class Alphaproteobacteria; order Caulobacterales; family Aquidulcibacteraceae; genus Vitreimonas. Next base: position 37,968 of record JBQTJK010000066.1, on the reverse strand, counting down.
GCGGCCAGCGCGCCATCAATTACGCGGCGATGCAGCCGCGTCCTTCTCAAAACAATTCGAAGTCCAATGGGGGCAATTCATGACCTTCGCATTTCGTGCGCCAACCAAGACATTTGCGGCCGACCCACCCGACACGCCGTACGCCCGCGCGCGTCAGGAATGGGATGCGCGGATGGGCTCGGCGGTGCTGTCAGCACGCGCCTGGCGTTTGACCGCGTTTGCAAGTCTCGGTCTCGCGGCCGCACTCGGCGTCTCGTTGACGCTCGTGGCGCTCAACCAACGCACCTTCGTGCATGTGGTCGAGGTTTCGCCCGAAGGGCAAGTGATCCAGGTTCGTGCCGCCGAGGGTCGGTGGACACCGACCAATGCGCAGATCGCCCATCACCTCGGTCGTTTTGTCCGGCTCGTGCGTTCATTGCCAACCGATGGCGTCGTGCTGCGCGAAAACTGGTTGGAAGCCTATCGCTTCCTGACGCCACAGGCCGGCGCGCAGCTCTCCGAGATCGCGCGCCAGGACGATCCGTTCCTGTCGCTCGGCCGCGTCGGGCGCACCGTGCAGATCCGCTCGATCATGTCGCGGTCGGGAAACACCTGGGAAGTCACCTGGGTCGAGCGCGCCACCAACGCGACCGGCACAAGCGATGGCGAAATCTATTCGGGCGTCTTCACCGTCACGACGCGGGCGCCGCGTACGGCCGATGAAGTCGCCGCCAACCCGCTCGGACTTCTGATTTCCGATTTCAGTTGGTCACGTGAATCTGGGAGCCGTGAACGATGAAACACGTTGTCATCCTTTTGCTCGCATCGAGCGCGCTGGCTGCATGCGCCACGACCGATATCGCGCCTGTCGCCGAAGGCGACGGCGTCGAAACCGGACAGGCGGAATTGCGCGGGATGCTCGACGTCCCGGCGCCTCCACCGCCGCCCGAGCCACTGCGCCAGCGCCGCGGCCGCGAAGCACCGCCCCTGCAAGTGCTGGCCGAGGCCAACACCGCCGCGCGCCAGCGGCCGACGCGCGACGCCTTCAATCAGGCGCGTCACGTCTTCACTTATCAGCCCGGCGCGATCTTCGAGCTTTACACCAACCCAAACTATATCTCGACCATCCTGTTGGAGCCGGGCGAGACGCTCACTGACATTGCCGCCGGCGACACCTCACGCTGGATGGTGACGGAGGCGACCGGAGAATCCGAAACCGAGCGGCGCACGATCGTGCTGGTGAAACCGCAGACCTCGGGCCTCCGCACCAACATTGTCCTCATAACAGACCGCCGCACCTATCTCGTGGAGGCGATCTCGCAAGCGGGCCAAACCTACGCCGCGCAAGTGGCGTGGTCCTATCCGCAGAACGCTTCCGCAAGCGCGGGCGGCATACCAAGCATCGATCGGCTCAACTTCTCGTACCGTGTCCGCACCGTGCGCGGGCGAGCGCCAGGCTGGACGCCAAGCCGCGTGTTCGACGATGGACGACGCACTTGGATCGAGTTTCCGGCGGGGGTCGCTGCCGGCGACATGCCGCCGCTCTTTGTCATCACCGGCGAAGGCGCCGAGATCACAAACTATCGCGTCCAGGGCCAGCGCTACATCGTCGATCGCGTGTTTGATCGCGCCGAACTCCGGCTCGGAACGCGCTCACCTCAAATCGTCCGCATCGACCGCCAAGGTGCACGTCGATGAACGCCTCCGTCTCAGCCCCCGTCACACCGCCACCGGACCTCGCGATCCGCGCGCACCCACCGTCACCAAAACGTTTGTCGCGCAAGGTCATCTTCGCGGGGCTCATCCTCGCGGGCCTGGTGATTGCTTTTGCGCTGGTCAGCGGATTGTCTGAGCGACCCGGCCGACGCGGCGACGCCGCTGAAGCCGCCGTCGGCGCGGCGGGCGGGCCGCCGGAATCCATACAGCAGGCATCGGCCGATTATGATGCTCGTGCGTTGATCGGCGGTGAGCCGCTTGGACTGGAAGTCGACCCACTCACTGCGGAGGGCGCCGACTTGATGCCGCCCTCTGATCCGATGTGGGCAAGTGCGCGCGACGCCGGCGATGTGTCTGGCGTGCGCGAGACCCCGCCCGACCCGCAAGCTGTGGCGCGGGCTTCGCCAATTCTGTTCGCCGGGCGCGAAGCCGGCGCAAGCGCGGACCAGGACGCCGACCGTCTCGATGCGCGGCTTTCGCCGCCGCGCTCGCGCTACGAGCTGCAGGCGGGTCATGTCATTCCCGCAGCACTCGTCACGGCGCTTAATTCCGACTTACCCGGCCGCGTGATCGCTCAGGTGACAGCGCCGGTTTATGATAGCGTCACGGGGGATCATCTGCTGATCCCACAGGGCTCGCGCCTTATCGGCACATATCGCGACGGCGCCCGCTATGGCGACAGCCGCATACTCCTTGCCTGGAACCGGCTCATCCTGCCGAACGGCTGGAGCATCAATCTTGAGAACATGGATGCGAGCGATCCGTCCGGCACCTCGGGACTGACGGACCGGACTGACAACCATCTCGATCGGCTTGCTGCAGCGATTGCGCTTTCTTCCATCATCACGGTCGCGGCCAACGAAGCGGAGGTCAGCGAGTCGAGCGGGTTCTCACAGAGCCTCGGCGACGCCGCCGCCCAACAGGCGGCGCAATCCGGCGCGCGGATTGTCGATCGTGAGCTGGCCGTTCGACCGACACTCCGTGTCAGAGCAGGGGCGCCGGTTCGCGTGCTTGTTACGCGTGATATTGTCTTGAGGCGGTATCATCAATGAAGCGCAAGCCCCACCACAAGAATGGTCGCGACCAAGCGCGCCCCCAACCGGATTTGTTCGCGGCAATTGGCGCCATGCCAATGCAGGCCGTGACGGTGGGCGTCGACAACGGTGCACGTCTGCCAATACCGGTGAACCAACCCAAGCCCGTGCGGGCGCCAAAGCCAGCGCCTTTGGTCGCGCGACCTGCCAACGGCTTGTTGCGCGTGCGCGAAGCGGCCGCGCGCCTGGGCCTCTCGAAGTCCACATTGGACAAGATGCGATGCGAAGGACGCGGGCCGCGTTACGTGAAGATCACGAGCAAGCTTGTGGGATATGATCCCGCCGATCTCGACGCTTACGCCGAAGGGCGAAAGCGGCAATCCACTTCGGAGCGTTGAGATTTGATTCGCGGACTGGGAGGCGCGCGTCTCCGGCCGAGCAGCGCCTCCGGGTTAGCTGCCGAGTCCCAACGGGGAACGAAGCGGAATCGTTGCGCGAACGGCGGTGCCGAAGTCCCTGAATCCGAGTGCGCGCTTTACATGGCGGCGCCAGGTTGATTCAACATCGCATGCTCCACTCGCCCGTCGGTCAAAGGCTATGGTGCGCGAGCGCCGGTGTGATTAAGCAATTCGAGCTTCCTTGCCCCGGGAGCAGCGTCATGCTCGGTGTCGTGTGGGGGAGTGCTGACGAGTTCGGCACGCCGGCATTTTGGAAGCTGCAAACCGCGCTCAAGCGTGAAGCCGGGTGCGTTGATCATGGCCTGGGTGAAAGTCTCCTCGAAGAAGTCGCCGCTTGCCTTCTTGGCGGCTACGGCATTCCCGCCGAAATCGGCCTCATTGCCTTCGGCAGGTTGAAGGAAGAGGGTCTACTGGACGGTTGGGCTAAGCGCGAAGAGATAGAGCGCGTACTCGCCACTCCGCTCAACACGGGCGGCGGCGAGCGTCGGTACAGGTTTGCGCGACAGAAGTCGGATTACCTGGCCCGAACGCTAGCAGTCGTGCGCACCCTGTCCGAGGATTGCTCTGACCTTGAGCTTAGAGCGACGCTGCTCGGCCTACCGGGCGTGGGTCCGAAGACGGCATCCTGGATTGTACGCAACTACCGCAACTCCAACAGCGTGGCCATTCTTGATGTCCATGTCGTCCGCGCATGCACAGCCATCGGGCTCTTTCCAGCAGACCTCGCGCTTTCGCGTTCGTACTTCGAATTAGAAGATGCCTTCCTTGAATTCTGCCTGCGCATCGATGAACCGGCCGCGATGGTCGATGCTCTTATGTGGGACGCGATGCGGCGCATTGGACCAACTGCACGTGCGCAGCCCACTCACGCAGGACGTCCGATGAGGCCACAACCGACACCGAGGACCTCTTCGTCGTTACCGCGAATTGAACGAACTACAGCTTGGGGCAGGGCGCCCAGCGGCAAGTAGGCGACGCCCGCAGCGAACGCGCCCATCGCTAGCAACTGATCGATAGCACCAGCATCGCGCCACAGAAGCGATTCTGGGTTTTCGTATGCTGACGCTACCCGTGCGACGTGACCCGCCAGGACCACCAGATGGCCGCGCGCATCAGGCGCCATCCCTCGAAGAGCGGCGACCGCTTCCGCGAGCGCGGCCTCGCTATAAACCGCCAATATCTCGAACAACCGGGACGCGTCATTATATAGAAGGGGCGCGCGTTCAGCATCGCCGATGACAATGACATCAATCGGGTGCAACGCACCGGCCGAGATGGCTGATTTGCGCGTGCGCACGCCTTCGGGACCATCTGAACGCAGGTGCGCGTGACAGAGCTCGTCGATAAGGCCGAGTGTCTGTGCGTCGCTCAGTGCATCAAGTGCCCGCCTCGTTCGACGCGCTTCGATCGTCTCCGCAATGGGGCGATGGAATTGAGGTGACTCGAAGCGTGTGGTGTCGACGGCAATGGCAGGCCAACCGCTCTTCGTCCGCAGCGTCGCCCATTCCCTTGGGCGTGGTTCAGTATGGTTCGCCAAAGACCGCTTCCATCGTTTCGAAGTGCTTGCGACAACCGCGGCAAAAGCCGCAAGCGTGTTCGCTCACATGGCAAGAATGCGACCAAGCCAAGATATCGCGGGAAATACCGGACTGAACGACTAGTTCGGCGGCGCTCAGATGATGCGCGGGTGCTTCCAGGACGAGTTCGCCTTCCTGTAGTGCAAACAGCGTGTTCATTTGCTGCACAAACTCGGGCCTGCCATCGGCGTGAAATCCGTCTGTCTTGAGCGCGCCGATCAAAAGTCTACTTGCCCCCACCTGCTGGCATTTCATTCCAGCGAGTGTGCACAGAAATTGATTTCGGTAGGGCCACCACTCCGAAGCAGGGGCATGGGTAGCAGCATCGAGGCCCGCGAGATCGCCGCTTCCCAGCTGAGAGATGTCTGATGTCACTACAACGTGCTTGACCTGGAGCGCAGAGCAAATCGCGCTGGCGGATCGAATCTCGCCGGGCGCGGGCTTTTGGCCATAGTCCACTGTGATCGCTAGGTCGGGACGCCGCCAATAGGCCAGGGCGCAAGAATCCATTCCGCCAGAAAGCAAGAGGGCTGTCGTTGTCATGAACGCCATGCGAGCTGGTGGAGCGCGGTCACGTAGTCCGAATAGACTGCACACCCCGACCCCAGCGGAAACTTAAGGTCTGCGTCGCGCATGTTCTGCGCGACGCAGAACACTTCAGAGCCCTTAGCCCTCGCATAGCCAACCTCGAACAGCGTGCCGGGCGTCGTCCCGTTCAAGATGGCGAACACCGCGTCACAGGCATCAAGCGCCTCTAGGTCCAGCCGCACAACTTTCTCGGCGGGACCGTGCCCGATATCGTGCACAGGGCTGAACACATCCATTCCCAATGCAATCAATCGTTGGCGTGCATCGTTGATAAGGTAACGCTGACCCGTTTCGCGAAACGGTCCCGCAAGATAGATCTTCCCGCCTTTCAACGTGACCGCGCGCCGCGCCTGCGCGCGTGTCTCAGCGTGCGACGACATCGGTAAAGCACTCGATTCGACATAGGCAGCAACGGCGCGCGACGCGTAGTCTGTTGCTTCACGCGGATCCGCGCCGGCAATCATCCATGCTTGCGCAAATGCAGCAACAAAAACGTCGCCGGAGCCGATCGTGAATACGCGCTCCGCAAAGTAAGCGGGAACGTGATAAGGCTCCTGTCCGGATTGAAACAGTGTGGCGCCTCGCGCGCCGTTCTTGATGATCACGCTTTCGGCGCGTTCGAGTTCGAGCAACTTTTGACCTGCTTGAAGCGGCCCCAACCCGGTCAGAGCTGTGGCTTCCGATCCATTCGCAATGAAGGTGAGGTGATCCGTTTGGCTGCCTTGAGAGCGGAATCCGGCCGGTCTTGTTGGCGATTGCGGGTCGTAGACGCACTTTGCGGAGCGCGTTCGTACATCGCACTCAATCATGCCGAAGCTCACGATGAGCTCTGCCTCAACCTCCAAGGTCGGCTGCCTTGCGATAGCTCCAGCGCTAGGACTGATCACCGGATCCGCGAGACAGTGCAGGTAGTCGAAGCCGATCGCCTGCTCGCCGGCTCCTGCGTGTAACTCAACGCCGTATTGTTCGAGCGTTGCGCGAGCCGTCGGCTCAATCAGTGGTGCGAGCACTGTGTGCAGTCGCACCGTGTCGACGGTTGCGCTGAGCGCGGCGGCTGCGCGCCCTGCCGAGCCATAGATTTGATTCCAATCCGGGAACGCACAGCGCTCACCGTAGACACCGCCGACAACATCTATGGCCGTCATTTCGGTCGGATTTCAATTTCGACCCGCCCGCCTTGAATGCTCAGGACATCCGCCATGTATTCCGAGCCAGCCTCGATGCACTCGATGAAGTCCACAAGGCGGGCCGAAGTAATTGAACCCGCGATTTTGTTTCCAGCGGCGACAGCCACGAGGCGTTTGCGCGGTGTCGTTTCAAGGCGCACTTCAAGCGCATCGCCCACCTTGAGCGTTGCGATCACCGGTTGGTCGGGAGAGTTCAGAACCGTCTTCTCACTGATCGCGCATTTGTCTGGACCACCGGCGCCGGTCGACGGCTGTCGCCAGTCGCGAGGAGTATTGTCTGGACCGCCGCCTGACATGAATTTGTGCTCCGATAGACTCAGCCGGTCATACGCTCGCAGGAACAAACCCGCAACAAATACTACAGGCAAGCGAACTGGTGCCGAGGAGGACTAGTTATTGCCTCGCTGGAAAGAGCCCGGGCAGCCAGCGATGAGCGAGGGTGGCTGGCAGCGCCAGGCGCCACGGCGATTTGGACGACAGCGAAGTCAGCACGCCGAAAGCCTGCAATTGCTTGACGACACGAAGGGCTTGTCGGTCCGTCGTTTGAATCAGGCCTGGAATGTCGCCGCGCGGAAGCTCACCGCGATAGAGAAGGGCTTCAAGAATCTGGCCGGCCTTCTTGGAAAGGCCGCTCAGGCGCACTTCTTCGTCGGCCCAGGTCAACACCCGTGCGCGCAGGCGATCGGGCTGCATCAAACCCTGCATGAACGTCACTTGGTCAATCGACACCGTGAGAAAGAAGCGCGTGAAATCGGCGAGCGCTTCTTCGGTTAGGTGTCCGCGGCCATCGAGATCGTTGCGACGCACGAGATCACATTGCGCGAGGTTCTGTTTGTAGGCCTCGACATTGATGGCAAGGCCGCGGGCGATCGACCAGATGCCTGCCGTTTCGAGGCTTTCCAAGAACATGGCGTGCGAGACCAGCCGCGCGACGCGCCCATTGCCGTCAGCGAACGGGTGAATCCAGAGCAGGCGATGATGTGCGGCCGCGGCTGAAAGAATCATCTCCCCGCGTGATTGGTTGACGTAAGCCTCGGAATACCGGGTCATGAAGCGCGGTACTGCGCCAGGGCTGACCGCGATATGGCGGCCCACCTTTACATCACGCGTGCGAAACAGGCCGGGAATGACTTTGACCTTCTCGCCGGTCTCAGGATCGGTAGCCCACTTCAGCTCTTCCGGCAGGCTTTCGATGAAGCGCTTATGCGTTTCACGAATGCCTTCGACGCTGGTTTCGCGGCCTTTCAGCCCGCCCAAATCGATCCAGCGCTGCACAGAAATGTGCGCCTTGGCTTCAAGCTGAAGCTCACGCTTTCTGGGATCGCGGCTCAAATCGTCATTGAGCGCCCGCTCGATGTCGATTGGATGAGTGTCGTGACCCTCGATCAGATTGCTGTAATAGCAATTCATCGAGCGCACGAGTTCGGCTAGCGCGCCCAGCATGCCGTCCGGAAGGCTCGATTTGAAGCTGGCCGCTTTGAACGTTAGATCGACAACAAGTTCGTTTAATTCGCCGCGCCATTTTGAATCCTGCGCAAGACGCAGTGGCTCCATACGAAAAATATCTTCGTCACCATCGCGCAGCGGCGATATTTTCGTGGCGGTTTTTTTCGCCTGTTTTTTGGGAGCAGTTTTACGCGCCATTTTCTACGGGGATTTTCTGTCGTCAAAAATGTCGGGTTTGATTTCTATTTCTTTGTAGCAAAACCGCTTATTTTTTCGCTATTTTTGTTTCTGTGCGCCGAAAAATGTCTCCTAAAATGTCGGGTTGAATGTCTCGCAGGATGTCGGGTAGATAAAATATCTATGTAAATCAGAAGTATAGACCGGTCTCGAGCCGGCTCGATCTGGCCCTAAAGGGGCCGCCCTCAGCCCTCGAACATATCCAATTGCCCCCCGACTACCCCACCGGGGGCTCCCAGACCTGGGCTTCTCTGGGCGGACGAGGTGGCGGCCGGGCGCCGTCCATCGGGGCGCGCCACGGCCCGGCGCGCGCCAAACGCGGCGGCGGCGGCGCGTATTGGGGCGGCAGTGCGGGCCGCTGGCGGGGGCGGCGGCGCGGCCGGCGGTGGTGAGGAGGGCGGCTCCGACGCCGCTGGCTCGCCAAACTTCATGAGTTCGGCGATCTGGTCGGCAGTGCTCTCGGCGGCGGCCCGTACGACGACATCAGCCAGGTGCGCGTAGCGCCGCGTCGTCTTGATATCGCTATGGCCCAAGAGCTTGCCGATCACTTCGAGCCCCACGCCGCTCATGAGCGCAAACGATGCGGCCGAATGTCGGAGGTCGTGCAGACGCACATCGGAGAGGTTGGCAGCAGCCCGAATACCGATCCATATCTTTGGCACGCCGTCGAAAGGGGCGGTGTTGTCGGCATTGGGAAAAACCCAACTGTCGTCGTCCCGCCGCTCCATCTCTTCGAAGATTTTTCGCATGGCGGCGGTGATGAGTATGAGCCGCGGTCCGGTTTTGGAGCGTGGGAGGCGCAAAAAGCCTGTCCGCAAATCGACTGCGCCCCAGGTTAGGTTCTGGATCTCGCTCTTGCGCGCGCCAGAAAGCGCCAGCAGTCGAATAATGGCGATGCCGTGTGGGTTTGCGCCTTCGGTTTCAGCGCGCGCGATGACTTCACCGAGTTTGCCGAACTCCTGCGGACTCAAGAAGCGCTCGCGCATGTGCCCAGCCGACCGTTCGACCCCGAAACAGGGGTTGCGGTCGATGATCTCCTCGCGGACCGCGAAGGACAGAATTGTAGAAAGCAGCGAAAGTGAGCGGTTGGCTGTGCCTTCGCCGCCCTTAACCCGGGTGACGCCGCGCAGTTTCTTGCTCTTTTTGGTAAGCTTGGTTTCGCCGCGGGATACGGCGTCGCGATAGGTCTCGATTTTGCTTCGGTTGATTTCGCGAACTTTGTAACGGCCGAGGAGGGGCTTGATGTGCGCCTCGATCCGACCGCGGTCGTTCTCGACATATTCGGGCTTGCGAAGCGACCCCGCCAGCGGCCCGCGTCCGCGCCGGCGATGTGCGGCTTTCTCCAGCCACATGTCGCAGAGCTTTGACATAGTGACGGAGTCCTCGAACGTGACATGCGGGCGCGGCGCCGGCTCTTGGTTCGTGCGCGCCTTGGCGAGGATTGTGGTGGCTTCCTCTCGGGCGTCGGCAAGCTTGACCAGAGTTGCGCTGCCGATCGTGATCCATCGTTGTTCAGCGAAGCTTCCACGACCCTGTCGCGCCTTCACGACATAGGTCTTGTCGCCATTCGGACTGACGCGAAGACCGAAGCCTTTCTTGCTCGCATCCCAGAGCACGTAGCGTTTTGCGCTGGGCGCTGCATCGCGGATAATCTCTTTGGTGAGTTCTCGCACTTGCATGAACGCGCTGCTCCATCGCCGAGCGAAACGCGCTTGACGGGCTACCCCATGGCAATCAGGCAGCGGTCACATGTGCGCTTCTTTCCGGAAACACATGAAAACACGGAGCGCAGAAAAAGACAAATCTTACAATGGCTTATGAAACGTCTGGCAACAACATCTAGTATGCGGCAACATCGAAGGGCACTTCTCCGAAGGCAGAGGTCACAGGTTCGAATCCTGTCGGGTGCGCCAGCTTTGCCGTTGGCGCGTTTCCAGAGCAGACTTCACGCGGACATGCATCAACCGGTCGTATATCGCCGCCGCCGCGGCGCCGTTTCACGCAGCGAGCGGGAATGGCGTGTCGAAGACGACGCGCTGGTGACGCGCGGCGGCACGGGACGCGAGCGCCGCTACCGCTGGTCGGACATCGTCAGCGTGCGCCTCTGTCCAAGCCCGACGCGGCGCACGCCTTGGCGTTACGTGTTCGAGCTGCAGCCCAAGCACGAGCGCAAGATCGTTATCGACAACGCCCACTATGCCGGCGCCAGATGTTTCGAGGAGCGCTCGGAGAGCTACACGCCGTTTGTGCGCGCCGCCGTCGCCCGCTGGGCGGCAGAGCATCCGAAAGGGCGCGCGCTGATCGGCGAGACGCCGAAACGCTACTTTTTTCTTCTGCTCGCGGCATTGCTGGGGCTTGGCGCGTTGGCGTTTGTGCTGGTGGCGGCGCCGACGCCGCTCGACGGCGTCCCGTATATCGGGCTGGTCAAGTTCGCCATCATCCTGCTGATGCTGCCGGTATTCTGGCGCTGGGTGCTCAAGGCCATGCCCCGCGGCGTCGCGCCGGACGAAATCCCGGAGCGCGCGCTGCCGCCGCAACGGGAGCCCGGTTAATAGAAAGTTTTGGCCGGAGGGTCCACACGCGTAGCGGGAGTCTCCTTCGACTCGTTCTGGCGCTCCCCGGCGCCGCCACGCCGATGATGGAAGCGGACGAGGCCATCGAGGTGTTGCATGATTTCGAGACCACCATCGCCGGCGTCGCGTTGGTGAAGGACAAAGCCGAGCACAAGCTGGCGAGTTGATCAGGACAACGTGCGTTTGAAGATGAGGTCCCGCGTCAGCGCCGAGACTCTCGCACGCCCGCACAGAGCCATCGTCCGCCTCAACTCGGTGTCGACAATCTCCAAGGCGCGAATCACGCCACGTTCGCCGCCCGCCGCTAGCCCGTAAAGATAGGCCCGGCCGAGCGCGACTGCATTGGCGCCCAAGGCGAGCGCTTTGACGACATCGCCGCCGCGACGAACGCCGCCGTCGAGAATGATCTCCGCCGCGCCGCCGACGGCGTCGGCGATCGCCGGCAGGGTATCGATGGTCGCTGGCGCGGTATCGAGCTGGCGGCCGCCGTGATTGGACACCCACACCGCATCGGCGCCGGCGCCGACTGTGCGCTGCGCATCGCCGGGCGTGGCGACGCCTTTGACTGCAAACTTGCCGTCCCAACGGTCGCGCAGCCAGCGCGCGTCGTTCCATGTCACCGTTCGATCGAACTGGGCGTTGATGAAGCCGATCAACCCGCCATCGATGCGCATGTGCGCGAAATTGGCTGGCTTGATTTCCGGCGTGGTGATCAGGTCCCACAGATAGCCGGGCGCGGCCAGCGTCTGCGATGCCGTGCGCCACGTCACCTTCGGCGGAATGGTGAAATCGTTGGCGTGATCGCGCTCGCGGTTGCCGGCAACCGGTACATCGACGGTGAGGATGATGGCGCCGAACCCGGCCGCTTTCGCGCGAGCCAGCATTTCGATCACGAGGCCGCGATCCTTCCAGACATAGACCTGGAACCATTTTGCCCCGGCGCCTGTGCCGGCAATGTCTTCAACGGTTGTGGAAGCAAGCGTCGAGCACGCGTACGGAATTCCGGCCGCGTGGGCGGCCCGCGCCACGGCGATCTCGCCGCCGCGGGGATGAAACAAGCGCGATATCGCCGTGGGGCTGATGAAGTAGGGCGACGCCGAAGCTTCGCCCATGATCGTCGTCGTGGTGTCGATCGACGACACATTCGCCAGTGCATCCCACACCAGTTCGATGTCGCGAAAGCGCGAGTCGTTCCGCGCCAGCGTCACCTCATCGTCGGCGCCGCCATCGATATAGTCGAACACCATGCGCGGCAGCCGCGCCCGCGCCATGCGCCTCAGATCGGCGATGTTGCGCGCCCGGGCCAGCGAGGAGGGCATGTAGCCCGGATGTGACATGACCCGACGTTCTGGGGCGGTCCGCCGCACCCCGCAAGCGGGCGCGCCCGGCCTTGCCTCCCCGCCCAGCTGCGCGTAGGAAACCGCCCTTCCGCCGGACCCCAAAGGCCAGCGGATCCGGAGCCGCCTTAGCTCAGCCGGTAGAGCGGCGCATTCGTAATGCGTAGGTCAGGTGTTCGAGTCACCTAGGCGGCACCATCTTTCATAGGCCCATTAAGTTCACCCACCGCTTTGGACCCGCGCGCGCAGGCGCCCCAGTTCGTAGACATCGTTGCGGCTGAAGCCGAGGCGCGACCCGATCGCGGCGACGAGCGTCTTGCCCAGACGTCGTTCCAGAGCGTCCAGGCGGGCAAATTGCTCGCGCTCCGCTTGACCGGCCGAGTCGGCGGCGCCGCCATGGCTGGCGAGAATGAGCTCCTCGGCGCGCAGGATCAGCGCGATCTTCAGTTCGGCCCACGCCAGCGCGTCTTCCGGTTTGATTGCCTTCACGGGCGCGATGACGTCCAGCAGCGCGCGTCCGGTTTCGCTTTCGATGAAGCGGCCGGCGCGAATGTCTTCCAAGGCCTTGCGATGCGCGGCGGCGTCTCCCGCCAGCCACTGCCGCGTCGCTCGATCGCTCTTCGCCAGCGTCAGGAACAGCGTCAGCGGCGCCAGCAGCAGGGTGATTGCCATGATCGGCAGGGGATGTCCGGGAAAATGGTTGAAGGCCGAGTGGATCACCATCGCGAGAGCGAGGCCGGGCACAAAAAGGAGCGGCTTGAACCTGTAGTGCGCCGCGGCGCTTTCGGCCTGCTTCTCCGACATCTCGTGCGAGACGATAGCGAACAGGGCGGTGGCGGCGCCGTGCATGACTGCCGTGCCGAAGCCGCGCACAAGCCAGTCGGTCACGTTCGTATCGGTCAGACTGAAGAGGTACCAGAGGTTCTCGGCCATCGAGAAGCCCGCGCCGACTGCAAAACCCGCAATGGCGGCGTCTAGCTTGAAACCGAGCCGGTTGCGCGCAAAGAGGAGGATGATTGGCGCGGCCTTCATACTCTCTTCGATGATCGGCGCGACATAGCGGCTGTAGGCGCTCCAGCCGATCGGGAAGCCGTCCATCACGCTCCAATTGGCCAAATAGCTGACAAGCGCGAGGGCGCTGCCTGTCAGCACCAGCAGCGCGATGTCGCGCAGCGGAATGAGGTTGAAGACGTCGAGCCGGTCGAAGACGAGAAGCAGGATCAAGACAGGTGCGAGCGCGATAAGCGCCTTCAGCGGCAGATCGAGATCCATCACATAATCTTCAGCGAAACGAGCACCTCGTTGCCTTGGCGCTCGCCATCCTCGAAGCCCTCAGCATAGCCCAGAGAAAACACCATCGGCAATCGGTGCGCCACGGTGAAATTCCAGTCGGTCTGGATGCCGATGGTTTGCAGCGAGCGCGCGTCCCCGCTCGCCGGCTCTGCATAAAGTTCGCCCGCAAACAAGCCGGTTCGCATCGAGCTGAGGTAGAGGACCGGCACGCCGACTTCCTCAAAGCGGATCGGCGGCAAATTGATCTCGCCCACGGCGCGCGCGAACGAACGAGCGGAAATCTCGTTGATGTCGAACCCAGGCAGACTATCGAAGTCGCGGTATCGCTTCACTTCGCGATCATCGACGTAGTTATTGCCGAAGGCGCCCATGTAGAAGCTGCTGAGCGGGCTCGTCTCATCGCCGCCAACCGTGCCCGCGGCGGTGTAGAGCCAAGCCGATGAGTTCGGCATCGGCAGCGGCACGCCGAAATCGAGCCCGCCGCGGATGCTGGGGAAGGATTCGCCGTTGGCGTGATCGGCGCCGAGGACGAGATTCCATCGCCAGCCTTTTTCGTGATCGACGGCGCCGAGCGACCGTGTCGTGTTGGTGTAGGTGAGGTCTATTGTGAACGAGGCGAGTTCGTCGAACGAAGTAGAGACTTCCTGCGCTGTCGGCAGCGTATCGAGGCCGGTGAAGTAGCTCAGCTCCATATCCAGGTCGAGCTGGCGCGGCGGATCGTAGATGAAGGAATGGCGATAGCCCACGATTGCGGCATCGCCGGCGCGCGCGCGTTCAGTAGGGCCGAACAGGTCGTAGAAATCGGCGTCGTTGTGCCAGTATCGGAAGCGCCATTTAAGCGTGTGATACTCGAGATCGAAATGCCAATCCTGGTCTTCGAGCGGCGAATCGAGGGTGTGGGAGAGCGTCGCTTCCAGCTGATTGAATTGCAGCGGATCTTCGAACACCACGTGATAGCCGAGCGCGGCATAGCCCCGGTAGCCTTCGATCACGGGATAGGCGGCGCCGAGGCGCATTTCGTCGCGCGGCACGTAACGGCCGCGTTCGGTGATCAGATCCTCCAGCGGCACGCTGGCAGGAGAGCCCACGCCCCACGTGGTCACGACCGGATGGCGCCGCGCGACCTCTGCGCCTAGAAAACGCACGGCGCCGAGATCATCGAGCGGCGTCGGCTGGATGACGGTGGGGCGGAAGCCTTGGCCGGTGAACTCATAGACGATCAGCGAGCCATCCGCTTGCGGAATAGGGCGGAAAAACCCGGTAGCGGCATTGCTGACCGCTTCCAGCTCCCGCGTAGCGAGCTCGTAACGGAAGATGTTCGAAACGCCGGTGTAGTAGGCGCTGCCATAGAGGTAGCGATTGTCTGGAGAGAAGACGAAGCCTTCCGGCGTGGTGGCGCCGAGGCTGAAGCGCGCCGTCGGCTCGGAGAGGCCGGCCAGCAGATCGGCGATGCGAAATACTTGCACCGATTGGTCGCCATTCACCTCGCCAACCGACGCCGACAGCATCGTGCCATCAGGAGAAATGTCGAGATCGAACGGGACGCGGCCGAACGGGAATGTGAAGATCTGATTCCAGCCTTCATACGGTGCAGGAATGCGCACCAACGTCACGAAGCCATTGAGGTGCCGAAGGCCCCATAGGGATCTGTCTTGGCGATTGAACGCGAGGTCGCCGATGCGGGCGTCGCGCAGCAGCATCCGTTCGCGCCCGCTTGCGACGTCGACCTCCATGATGTCGCGGTAGGCGTAATTGTCTGCGGTGTACCAAGCCGTGTTGCTGACCGGATCGTAGGCGAGCGCCGTGACGCGGTAGAGCATCGATCCCTTGATGTCTGTCAGGTGGCGGATGTCGCCCGTGCCGCGTGACAGCGCGCCGAGGTGCGGAATGACGCCAGGATAGCGAAAGCCGCCGATCAAGTCGCCAGTGCTCGGATCGACAAACGTACGCGAGACCGAACCCAGGGCGCGCGGCGCGAGCGGCGTTGTCTCGGTGAGCGGAAATGCTTGCACCGCGGCGAGGTTCGCTTGCTGGAACGTGTGCTCCCAGGCGATCCAATCATCCCAGACCTGGTTCAACGAGCGTCCGAACACACGTCTGAACTGCGAAGAGTAATAAGCTTCGCTATCGGGGTCGCGCCGCAGCCATTGCACCACATGTTCGGGTGAATAGGTGTTGGCGAGATAGCTGAAGAAGCGCGTGCCATAGAGGTAGTCGTTCGCGCCCACCTGGAAGTCGATGAAGATGCCTTCGGAATCGAGGCCAACCGGCGTATAGAAATGCGCGTCGTCGCGCACCATGGCGCGGAACACCATCTCATCATACGCGCCTTGGGCGCGCCCAAAGCCGCCGGCCATCCAGGTCTCCATGAAGACCGCACTGCCTTCGTGATACCAGCGCGGTACGTGCACGCGCGGTGTCGTGAGATAATTGTAGAGGATGGATTCCGGGTGCTCCTGCACCGGCATCGGCTTGCCGCCGAGCAGACGCCGCCAGAACGCATCGCGTTCATTCCAGATATCCATCAGCGCGACGTGGGTGACTTCGTGGTTGTTGAGCGTGAAGAAGCGCTCGCCCGGACTGAAGGTCTCGTAGGCAATGCTCACCGGCGCGATGTCGAGCAGAACTGCGTTGTTGGGTGACGCGCGGGCGGAGGCGTTGCCGTAATCGCCGAAATCCTTGAGCAGGACCGTGACCTGGTCCCACGGCTCCCAGCCGAAGAGTCGCCGCTGAAAGGGGAGCGAGTTCTCAAAGTTGCGGCCGACGTAGGGGACCAAATACGTCTCGGCCGGATCGAAATAAAGCAGCCGCATCTCCTCGGTTTCAATGCGGGCGAGATCGATCAGCGGAATGTCGTCCGGGGCGCGGCTTGTCGGCGGAGGTTCGGCCGGCGGCGCATCGTCATCGAGCGGCGGCGCGACGACATCGGGCGCAGGCGCCCCAGGTGCGGACGGCGGCGGGGCCTGCGCTTGCGCCGCTGCGAACGGCGCAAGCATCAAAACAGCAAGACTGCAGAAAAGCGTGCGGGTCCCCACCATCCCCACCTACCACGCCTCATGGGCGGCCACGCCGCGTCTCCCTCGACGCGGCGTGTCGCTTGGCGTCAGTTCGCCCCAATGGCGGCGGCGAAGTTGGCGTCTTGCGCCATCGCCGCGAAGGCTGGCTGACTCACGAGCGCCGCGAAGGCTGGCTGGCTCGCGACCGCCGCAAAGGCCTGCGGGTTCGCCGCGATTGCCTGCAGCGCGCGCGGGTTGGCGGCAAGCGCCTGGAAGGCCTGCGGGTTCGCAGCCATCGCCGCGAAAGCCTGCGAATGCTGCGATATCGCCTGCAAAGCTTGCGCGTTGATGCCGCTGATGCCGCGCGCCGCGCCCGCTTGCGCTTGGAACGCCTGCGCCTGCCTCGCGACAGCGGCGAAGGCGCGCGGGTTGGCCGCGAGCGCGGCGAAGGCCTGCGGGTGCGCAGCGATCGCCTGGAACGCACGAGCGTTGGAAGCCAAGGCGTTGAAGGCTTGCGGGTTGGCGGCGAGCGCCTGGAAGGCGCGTGCGTTTGCCGCCATCGACGCGAACGCCTGCGGATTGGCGGCAATCGCGCTCATTGCTCGTGCGTTCGCCGAGAGCGCTTGGAACGCCTGCGGGTTAGCGGCCATGGCCGCGTTGGCTTGCGGATTGCGCACGGCGGCCGCAAAGTTCGCGCCGCCGATGCTGGCGAAGGCCTGCGGGTTCGCGGCGATGGCGGCGAATGCTTGCGGATGGTTCGACAGCGCGGCGAATGCGTGCGGGTG
Source organism: Caulobacteraceae bacterium (assembly GCA_052387215.1). Classification (GTDB taxonomy): domain Bacteria; phylum Pseudomonadota; class Alphaproteobacteria; order Caulobacterales; family Aquidulcibacteraceae; genus Vitreimonas. Next base: position 20,762 of record JBQTJK010000066.1, on the reverse strand, counting down.
TTGGGCGATGACGGAAAGCGCTTGCGGCTGGCCTGCCAAGGCGGCGAAGGCTTGTGGGTTTGCCGCTAACGCGGTCAACGCTTCGGTATTGAACGCGCGGACCTGCGAAGCTTGCGCGTTGAGCGCCTGGGCGCTGCCGGCCAAGGCCGCGAGCGCTTGCGGATTGGCGGCGAGGGCCTGGAAAGCTTGCGCATTGGCGGCGATCGCTTGGAACGCACGAGCGTTGGACGCCAAAGCGTTGAAGGCCTGAGCGTTGCCGGCGAGGGCTTGGAAGGCGCGCGCGTTCGCGGCCATCGACGCGAACGCCTGCGGATTGCCGGCGATCGCGCTCATTGCTCGTGCGTCCGCTGAGAGCGCCTGGAACGCTTGTGGGTTAGCGGCCATAGCTGCGTTGGCCGACGGGTTGCGCGCGGCCGCTGCGAAATTGGCGCCGCCGCCGATGGCGGCAAAAGCTTGCGGGTTCGCGGCGACGGCGGCGAAGGCCTGCGGGTGGTTCGACAGAGCGGCGAAGGCCTGCGGATGCTGGGCGATGACTGCGAGCGCTTGCGGCTGGCCTGCCAAGGCGGCAAAGGCTTGCGGGTTCGCAGCCATTGCGGCGAGAGCTTGGGCGTTCGCCGCGTGTGCAGCGGCGCCTTGCGCGTTCGTGGCCTGCGCGCTGTTGGCGAGCGAGGCGAAAGCTTGTGGATTGGCGGCGAGCGCGGCGAAAGCCTGCGGGTTCGCCGACATTGCTGCGAGCGCCTGTGAATTTTGCGCCAGCGCGGCAAAGTTGGCGTCGCGCGCGAGAGTGCGGAACGAAGGATCGTTCACCATCAGGTGGAAGACGTCAGTCTGCATCAGTTGCGGTACTGACTGATCGCCGAGCGTAATGTCGCCGTCGGTGACTTGGGCCATGCGATAGCGTTCCGCCGGCGCGATGGTGCCGGAGCTTTGAAGCGATGTCGGCGGCAGCACAGTCCCGACCGCCAGAGCAGCAACCGTAAGTATCGTCACGCCGCCCATGGCGACGATGCCAAGTTTGGCATTGTTGGAGAGGGCAATTGTCATCTGGAACTCCATCACCCGCGAGCTAACGTTGCGTCCACAATTTCCCGCCGGTCAATGGAAACTTGGCCGAGCCCTGAAGATTCGGCCGGCGCTTGATGAGACAGGCAATGGCCGGAAACCGACCTTGCTCATTGAAACAACAAGGAAAAATTGTTTGTAGCGTCAAGCGCATCGTCGCTCCCAGAGTCCCTTGACCTTTGGCCAGGGTCTTCAGGCGGCGCGCGGCCTGGCCCCGGAGCTTCCCTATTCGATTGGCGAATTCTCCACCTGTTTGAGCCGGCTGCGCGAAACGCCACGTCGTTCGTCTCGCCGATCGTTGCCGCGCGAATGAGAAACTTGTAACCATGGCGACAGAGCGTCCGCTCAGGGCAGTGTGGGGAGACAAGACAGATGATCGTGCGCTGGATGATCGTCGGATTTGCTTTTTGGATCGCGATTGCGCTCGCCTTCCGGTTTATCGGCGACAGTGTTTTCGTGCCTGGCGCGGGCGGGGTCTCATGGTTGTTCATGACTCTGCCATTGGCGATGCTTGTCATCACCTACCTCTTCTTGAAAATTCTCAGAGTCGCGCCCACCGACCGCGCTGAAGCTGCATCGATCATGGCGGTGCCGGGACTGCTGGTGGGCATCTACGAGATCAACAGCTTCACCAACATCTTTCCGAACCTCGATGCTTCGCTCGGCTCGGAGTTCGCTGCGCTAATGTTCGCCTGTTATGCCGCGGTGATCATCGCCGGGATCGTCTCGTCGCGGCTCGAAGGCATCTAAGCGGCCGCCGAGCGGCGGACGTCTCGTGGCGCGCAGGAAATTCTGCGCCAGCTGCTACTCGGAGAGCGGCGCAAGGAAGCCGCGTTTAGGGAGGCGTTGACTGAAGTCGCATGAGCAACGGCCGCAGTGAGACCTATCGAAGGTTTGCGCTTCAGGCAGCGATCCTGGGCTGGGCCGCGATCGGGGTCTTTTGGGTATTCTACGTCGCTGACTACTATCTCATGCCGCAGAAGGATGCGGCGGTCTTCCCAGATCCCTTAAGCCGTTATTTCGCGTTCGACCCGAGCACGGACTCGATCACGACCCTCGTCGGCGTGAACGCGGCTGTGTTCGGCCTAGTCATCACGGTCGTCAGCATCATCGTTCAACTGACCGCCGAGCGCTACACTGGCGTGGCGCGCATGTTCTTGCGCGACCGGCTGAACATTTACGTGGCCGCCTATTACGTGGTGACGTGCGTGGCCAGTGTCTGGTTGGCGGCTTCAAGCCACGCGGACTACGTGCCGCGCATCACGCTCTTTGCGATGCTGTCGCTCACCATGGGCGGTCTCGTGATCACGCTGCCGTATTTCGGCTACGTGTTCTGGTTTTTGGAGCCGCAGAACCTCGTGCGCCATATCCGCCGCGATGCGGGCGCGTGCGTCGCCAGCGGCGCCCTGCAGCATGACGAAGAAAATTGCTTCGCGGCCCAGGCCAAGACGCTCTTCGCCATGGAAGAATTGACCGACATCGCCAACAACTCGATCTCGGGCAAAGACAAGATCATAGCTAGTGCTGCAACGGATGCATTGAAGGATTTCGCCGTCGAATATCTCAAGGTGAAACCCAACGCCAGCCGCGCCTGGTTCACGATAGGTCCTGAAATCCGTCAGAACCCCGATTTTGTCGCGATGGATCCGGAGTCGCTCAACGATCTCGTGGAGCGCCGCACGTGGGTCGAATGGAAGGTGATGCGGCAGTATCTGAGCATCTACAACGAAGCCTTGTCCTCGATGCGTGACATCAATTACGTGATCGCGATCGACACGCGCTATATCGGTGAGGCCGCGTGCGCGGCAAAGGACGGCGAACTCGTTGCGCTGGTGTTTCGCTTCTTCAACTCGTACCTTCGCTCGACGCTGAACGCGCGTGACATCCGCACCGCTTACAATGTGCTGAACCAGTACCGAATGCTGGTCGAATCGATGCTTGTGCTGGGCAATTCGCAAGCGGCGATCGAGGGCGTCAAGCACATGAAATATTACGGTCTGATGAGCTTCGAGTCAGAGCTGAGCTTCATCACCGAGACCGTGGCGTATGATCTCGCAGCCTTGGCCCAGTTGGCCAATGAGGTCGGTTCGGCAGCCGAGGAAAAGATACTGGCGGATTTCCTTGAACTTGATCGCCCGCCCTTCGTGCGCGGACAGGACAAGGCGCTCATGGGCGTACGCAAAGCGCAAGTGAAGTTGGCGGCATACTACCTCGCGACGGAGCAGGCAGGCCGGGCGCGCGCCATCGCCCACGATATGCGCGACGAGCCAACGGAAAGATTGCGTAGCATTCGCCGGCAGCTCGAAGCGGTCGAGAACAAGGATTATTGGGAAATCATCGACCGTGGGCGAAACTTCGAGTACATGCCGCCGCAACAGCGCGACTGTTTGGCTGCCTTTTTCGACTTGTTTGATGAGGAGACGCCCGCGCGCCGACCTTCGCCAGCCTCAGCGGCAGCGCCAAGTGTGGAGGATCTGCCTGAGATCTGATGTCAGGGTTCCGTTATCGGATTTCCTCCACCTCAACGTCGTCCGGCGCTCGTTCGGCGTGGAGTTCCGGCTTAGGCGGCGTGAGTTGCGCCGCGGGCATCGCCATCACTGGCCCGAGAACATCGCTGCCGCCGCGCTCCATGCGCGGGTGGATCAACTGACCGCCGTCGCCGAACACGTAGACAAGCCGCGCCCAATCGCCGTCGTCATAGAGAAACGCCGGCCCTTCCGGATCGAGGTCCGACCAATCCGCCTCGCGCGGCGCCGCGGCCGCTTGGGCGAGCCACGTGCGCGCGGCGTTCTCGTCGCCGCGCCCGCGCGCAACTTGTGCGAATAGAATGCAGATGCGGGAAGAGGGGTTCTCGCGGTAGGCGTCCTCAAGGTACGACTGCGCGCCGCTCCAATCGCCACGCTCCATCGCCAGCTCGGCCAGCACGATCTTAGACTCGCGTGAATCTCTCCGGCGCTCCGCAAACGCACGCATGCGCTCGGCGCGTTCTTCGCGGCTCTCGCCTTGCACGATATCGCGATAGGCATGCGCCAGCGCGGGATGCGGTCCGTTCTCCCAGGCTTCCTCCAGGATCGCCGCCGCGCGCTCGCCCTTGCCTTCGCCTGCGAGCAGGCGCGCCGCCAGCGCGCCCGCAGGCGCGAACGCGGGCGCCATGCGAAACGCCTTTTGCGCCATATCGGTTGCCTTATCCGGCCGGCGTTCGCGCTCGAGCTTGGCAGCCTGCGCGCTCATCAGCACGGCGCGGCGGCGTTTGGCGACCTTGTCCTCGATCTGTTTGCGCTTGTCGCCCAGATCGAGCGCTTCGATGGCGTTTTCCCAGTCCGCCGCCTGCACTGCGAGATCGAACGCATATTGGAATGGCCACGTCGCCCACTTCGACGCTTTCATCGCCGCTTCCGCATGCGCGCGTGCCGCCGTGCGGTCGCCGCGCTTTAGCGCCGCCGCCATCAAGCCCTTGCGGCCAAGAACTTCGGTATCCTCGTTCTGCAACATGCCGGAATAGGCGCGCTCCGCCGCCGCGGTGTCGCCGCTGACTTCGGCCGCGCGCGCCTGCAGCAGCAGCGCCAGGCGCGGCTCGTCGATCAGGTCTTCGGCTTTGTCGGCCTGCCGGCGCGCCTCCTCGAACTCCCCCGCTTCCGCCGCGATCAGCCCCAGCGCCAATGCTTCCTGTCCGCGCCGAACGCGCGCGCGCTGACTGGCTTTGCCGATGCGGCCCGGCGCATCCATCAGGAACATGATCAGCCGCAGCAGCGGTAGCGCTAAGGCGACCACCGCGATCAGGACGGCGATCGCAAACCATGCGGAGGTATCCGCTTCCCAGCCCATCCATTCGAAGTGCACGACGCCTGCGTCGTTGGTCGCGACCTGCCACGAAAGCAGCATCGCAAACACGAACACAATCAGGAGGAAGGCCAGCCGCAACATGAGAATTTAGCTCCGCGACAATTCTTGTCGGATTGCGGCGAGGCGCTGGTCGATTTCGAGCCGGCGCTGCGCGTCGTTGATCCAGGGCTGCGCGACGCGCCTCGGCGCAGCGGGCAGGGAGTTCAGTTCTTCGATCGCTTCGGCGAGGCGATCGCCGTCGAGCGCGCGGCTTGCGCGTTCTACAATGCCTTCCGGCGTATCGCCCGCGCCTGCGCGGCGGATGACGATCCACTGCGCCAGAGCCGCTTGGATGCGGCCCCAGAAGCCCGCGCCGGCTTGGCTCTGCCGCGCCGCGCGCACGATTTCGGTGTCGAGCCGCTCGAAGTTGTCACGCAGTTCGACCCGCGTCGGCGCGCCGGTGCGGGCGAGCGGCTGAAGCGCAGCGACATTCGGATCGTTCGGCAGCAGCGCCGCGAGCGCGGCATGCGCCTGTTCGAACGGTCCGGACGATCGCGCGGCTTCGGATGCGGCCACGACCGCGTACGAGGCCCGCGCTGCTGTAGCGGCGGAGCGCGCCTCGGCTGCGACCGCCGGCAACTCTTCTTGCAGACGCCGCACTTCAGTGACGAGCGCCTGCACATCGGCCGTCGACGGCATCGTGCCCAGGCGCGTTTCCACGTCGCGCAAGCCGGCCTGCAGCGCGAACACGCGCGCGGCGGTGCCACCGTCGCCCGCTTCGCCGGACGCGGCGATAGCAAGCGGCGCATTCATCACTGCTTCGATCGCGTCGAGCCGCTGATCGAGCGAAGCCGCATCCTCCGACGGCGCAGTCGTCGAGCTACTTGCCGAGACCGGCGCGACCTTGTCCAAAGCTGACTGGATCGCCGGCACGCGCGGCGCCACCGCGCCACCCGCGGCGCCCACCCCGGCGGCAACCACGGCGAGCGCCAGGGCCGTTCCCGTGCCGATGCCGCTTCTGCCGCGCTCCCGGTAGGCCGGCTCATATTCAACGTCGATCGGCTCGGCGCGTCCGCGCTCGCCGTCATCGTCGTCTCTGCTCATGCTATTCCCCAAGAGCTGCCGGCCTTTTCCCGAGACTTTTCCGCTATTTCGCATCGGAAACGAGTCGCAAGCCAAGCGAAACTTAGGGCCGCCCGCCAAGTCGCTCAAGCACTTGCGCCAGCAGGGGGGATTTACCCCCCAAGTGTGGCCGTGAGGAGGTCGTCCTCGCGCGGCCGTGCCGCTGTAACGATCCGCTTCCAGGATGTTTTGTTGGCGGCCTCGGCAATGCCCGCGCTCAGACAGCCCGCCGTGAGCAACGATGCGTTCGGCGCGCCGAGCGCCACGAACGTCTCCGCCGCCCGCGCGCTATGGAAAAGCACGATGTCGAGCGGCTCGCGCAGCACATCAGGCAGCGCGATCGCCGCCACCGACGCATAAGCCAAGCGCCGCTCGATGCTGAACCCTGCCGCGCGCAGCTCGCCTCCAAGATCTCCCGCAACATGTTCGCCGGCGATGTGGATCAGCTTGCCCTTCGCGGGATCGAGCGTGGCTTTCGCCAGCGCTGCCAGCGCGCTGACATCGCCATCGGCCGAACGCACGTAAGTGAAGCCAGCGGCACGCGCGGTCTCCGCGGTCGCATCGCCCACCGCCAGCACGATGCGCTCGCGCGCCCCACGCACATCTGGAAACGCGCGCACGCCATTGCTGCTGGTGAAGATCAGCGCTTGCGCGCCTTCCGTGTTCGTGTCGTAGCCGCACGGCACGATCGTCAGCAGCGGCGCGACGACAGCCTCGGCGCCGTGCGTCCGCACACGCTCCGCTGTGCGCTCAGCTTCCGGCAGCGCCCGGGTGATGGCGACGCGCAACACCTTAAAACCCTCCCCCCTTGGGGGGAGGGCTGGGTGGGGGGCGAACGATGAGGTCCTGCGCTCCCAAGAGAATCGCGACGGAACGTTCTGCAACGGTTGGCGTGGCCCAACGCCCCCCGCCCCTACCCCTCCCCCGAGGGGGAGGGGACGCAGGTTCTGCTTCGCGCTCATCTATCCGTCACGATCGCATCGCCGGCCTCGTCGCGGATTTCGTGGCCAAGGCGCAAGCCCATCGCCCGCGCGTCTGCAATCGGATCGATGCCGAGTGAAATGGAATCGCTCCGCCGCCAGCGTTGCGCTCCATCCGGTGTTAGCGTTTCGCCGATAAATCTCATCTGCGCGCCGTCCACACGCGCCAGCGCTGCGATGGGCGTTCGGCAGGAACCGTCGAGCGCATCGAGGAATGCGCGCTCCGCTTCAATCTCGATACGCGCGTTCGCGTTTTCGCATTGCGCCAACGCATCGCGCACGCGCGCATCATCGCTGCGCGCCGTGATCGCGATCGCACCCTGACACGCTGCAGGCGGCGTTCCTTGTGGATCGACCAGGCTTGCGGCGCGGCTCTCCAACCCTAAGCGTTTCAAGCCCGCAAGCGCCAGGAACGTTGCGTCGGTTTCGCCCGCTTCCAGTTTTGCCAGCCGTGTCTCGACATTGCCGCGCAACACGGAAACACGCAGATCGCTCCGCGCGAACAATACCTGGGCCTGGCGCCGTAAGCTCGCCGTGCCTACAGTGGCGCCGGGCGGCAGCTCCGCCAGCGTCTTCGCCTTCAAGCTCACGAATGCATCGCGCGGATCCTCGCGCTCCGGCACGCACGCGAGCGCGATGCGCTCCGGCAGCCGCGTCGGCAGATCCTTCAGCGAGTGCACGGCAAGATCGATGCGGCCATCGAGCAGCGCCTCGTCGAGTTCTTTCGTGAACAGCCCCTTGCCGCCGGCTTCGATCAAGCGGCGATCCTGAATGCGGTCGCCGCTGGTGACGATCGGCACGATCTCGAACGCGCTGACATCAAGCCCAAGCTTCGCCGACAAGCGCGCGCACGTTTGCTCTGTCTGAGCCAGCGACAGCTTCGAGCCGCGCGCGCCGATCCGGAAGAGGGGAGCACTCATGCTTTGCACTTAACCGCTGGCGCGGGTGAGGGGAACGCGCCAAATGTGGCGCCGATGAAGCCGCTCACCGTCCTCGGCATCGAAACCAGCTGCGACGAAACCGCGGCCGCGGTGCTGCGCCTGGATGAAAGGGGCCGCCCGCACGTGATCTCGGACGTGGTGCTCGGGCAGGCCGCCCAGCATGCCCCCTACAAAGGCGTCGTGCCCGAGATCGCAGCTCGCGCCCATGTCGAGGGCCTCGATAGCGCCATCGCCGCCGCGATGCGCGATGCGGAACTGGGCTTCGCCGAGCTCGACGGCGTCGCCGCTACCGCTGGCCCCGGCCTGATCGGCGGCGTCATGGTTGGCTTGCTCGCCGGCAAAGCCATCGCGCTCGCGCACGACAAGCCGCTGATCGCGGTCAACCACCTCGAAGGCCATGCGCTCAGCCCGCGCCTCGCCGACGGCGGCGCGACGTTTCCGTATCTCTTGCTGTTGGTGAGCGGCGGCCACTGCCAATTCATCGCCGTCCTGGATGTGGGCGTCTATCGGCGCTACGGCTCGACCATGGACGATGCGCTCGGCGAAGCGTTCGACAAGCTGGCCAAACTACTCGACCTGGGCTTTCCCGGCGGACCATGCGTAGAAAAAGCCGCGAAAAAGGGCGATTCCAAGCGCTTTGCGCTGCCGCGCCCATTGCTTGGCCGCGAAGGTTGCGATTTTTCGTTTGCCGGATTGAAGACAGCGTGTGCGCGCGAAGTGGATCGTCTCGGCGCGCTCACGGAGCAGGACAAAGCCGATCTCTGCGCCAGCTTCCAAGTGGCGGTGCTCGACATCGTCGAAGATCGCACGCGCAACGCCATGCGCATGTTCGACACGGTCTGGGGTGCAAAGGGGAGATTGGTGGCGGCCGGCGGTGTCGCGGCCAACCAGGCGATCCGGGGCACGCTTAAGGCTCTGGCGGCGGATCGCGACTACGAATTCATCGCCCCGCCCCTCAAATGGTGCACTGACAACGCAGCGATGATTGCGTTGGCGGGCGCTGAAAGGTTGCGGCTTGGATTCAGTGACGACCTGTCATTTCCCGCCCGGCCACGCTGGCCGCTGGATGACGAGGCCGCTCGCTTGCGCCCCAGCCACAAGACGGGGCGCAAGGGGGCAAAGGCTTAGGCGACGACGCGCGCGGCGGCGAAAAGGAGCGGCGCAAGCGCGCTTGCGACTAGCGCGATCGCGACGACGATGGACAGCGCGCGGGCGGTCGCCGGGAGGTCTTGAGCGGACATAGTGTTTCCCCACAAAGGATTGATGTTGCAGGTGCGAATATCGATGAGGGAGAGATGGACCCTTCTGTGGCAGGGCAGAAGGCAGGTTTATCCAGTCCAGCTATGCGGAAATGGTGGCGAAACGTTAATTTCGCCCCGTAAATGCAGACAAAGAACAGGCGCGAAGGGGTTGCCTTCGCGCCTGCAAACAACCCCGAGATGCGCTGGGAGGCGCGGCCCTGGGTGACTTACGCGACGACGGAGGCCGCGATTTGGAGGATTGGCGAGACGGCGGCAGCGAACAGAGCGGCGGCGGCCAAAACGAAAGAGGCGATCAGCAGGATCGACGGGCGGGTGGTGGTCATTTGAGGATCTCCAGGTGCTCGGGCTTCGATGAATCCAATCTAACAAACCCCCGGAGCGTGATCAATGAATAAAATAAATTCTATTCAATTTTTGCGTAGCCATGATTACGCATTTGCCTCCTGCTTGGCGCGCCCCTTCTGCGCCGCCCCTTCCGCGCCGCGCGCGTAGAGCCCGTTCAGCACCAGATTTATCACGCCCTCGAACTCGCGCTCGAGCTTCGGCAGCGTCAGCCGCGAGAACAGTTGCGGGATGCCGAATTTCACGGTCGCCGCCTGCAGCATCTCGGCAGCAAACTCGGGGTCGCCCTTGGCGAAAATGCCGGCTTCCATGCCTTCCTCGATTACAGCGGTGATGCCGACGCGCTCCAAAGCGATCAGTTCATTCATGAACACTGGCCGTTCACGCGAAAGAACTTCGGCAACTTCCAGAATTTTCGCGTTCTCTTCGAACATCTGGAAGTTTTCGCGCATGCGCTTCAGCAGCATTTCTTTCAGCCGCTTGTCGGCCGGCCAATCCTTGCGGCGGCCCACCTGCGCCATCGCGGTGTGCTCTTCGGCGTAGTGCTTGCGCGCCATCGCCTCGGCGATGTCGATCTTGGCTTCGAAGAAGCGATAGATGTTGCCAGGCGACATGTCGCAATCGGCGGCGATCTCGGCCATGGTTGTCTTGCCGTAGCCGTAGTGCTTGATGCGGTTCATCGCGGCCTGGAGAATGCGGTCGCGGGTAGCGGATTTCTCGTCCATCCCTACAGGCTACCCGGTATTGACTGAACGTTCAATGAAGGATTCAGCGTTGGCCGAGCCTTTCGACACCGTGGCCGTGCTGGGGGCGGGGGCCTGGGGTACCGCTTTGGCCCAGGTGGCGGCGGCCGCTGGGCGCAGGGTGGCGATCTGGGCCCGTGAACCCGAGGTGGTCGAAAGCATCAACGGCCAAGCCGAGAACGCCCTTTTCCTCCCTGGAATCAAGCTCAACCGCGCCGTCCGCGCCACCGCCGACTTGGAAGACGCCGCCAAAGGCGCGCTGATCCTCGCCGTTCCCCCGGCCCAGCACATGCGCTCCGTGCTCCGCGCCATCCGTCCGCATTTGAAGCCCGGAGCGCCGCTTGTGCTCTGCGCCAAGGGCGTCGAGCGCGGCTCGTTGGCGCTGATGACTGACGTGCTGGCCGACGAAATCCCCGATGTCGGCCCCGCCGTTCTTTCCGGCCCTGGCTTCGCCAAGGACGTCGCGCGCGGGCTGCCGACTGCCACGACCATCGCAAGCCCCGACCAGGCGCTGGCGCAGCGCATCGTCGCCACTATCGGCTTGCCGACCTTCCGCCCCTACGTCGCCGACGACTTGATCGGCGCGGAAATCGGCGGCGCGGTGAAGAATGTCATCGCCATTGCCTGCGGCGTCGCCGAGGGGCGCAAGCTGGGCGACGGCGCGCGCGCTGCGCTCATCACGCGGGGCTTTGCCGAACTCACCCGGCTCGGCCTCGCCATGGGTGCGAAGGCTGAGACGCTCTCCGGTCTCTGCGGCCTCGGCGATCTCGTGCTCACTTGCACCTCGCTCACGTCGCGTAATACGTCTCTGGGCGCAGCGCTCGGGGAAGGCCGCAAGCTCAGAGACATCCTCGCTGAACGCCGCTCCGTCGCCGAAGGGGCGGAAAGCGCGCCAGCGGTCGTGGCGCTCGCGGCCAAGTACAAGGTCGAAATGCCAATCTGCGCAGCCGTCGACGCTATCGTCGGCGAGCGCATCGGCATCGATGAAGCGATCGTCGCTCTGCTTTCGCGCCCGTTCAAGGCTGAAGGCGTGTGAGCTTCCCATCCGGCCTCGTGCTCGCGCACCTCGACGTGTTGCCCGACCTATGCGCGATCGTCGTGACGCCTGACGCTGGCGCGCCCTTTGTTTCGATCATCCTCACCCGCCGCGGTGATCAGATTGCCGCCTTCCACAACAAGTGCCCGCACGCCGGCTATCCGCTGCAGCGCGCCGATGGGCGCATCGTCATCCAGGAGGGCCGCTATATCGTTTGCGGCGCACACGGGGCGAGCTTCACGCTCGATGGCGGCGTCTGCGCCGGCGGGCCCTGCAACGGCGATCCGCTTGAGCGGATCGAGATCGAGTTGCGCGAGGGGAAGATCGTCACGTTATAGGAGAGAAGCGAATGCGGCGCGTACGCTATTCGGTGGCGATGAGTCTCGATGGATACATCGCTGGCCCCAACGGCGAAGCCGATTGGATCGTGCACGATCCGGACATCGATTTCGCGGCGATGTTCAAACAATTCGACGCCTTCCTCGTTGGCCGCAAGACATTCGAGGCGATGCAGAGCCAGAAGGGCGGCGCCATGAGCGGCGCGAATGTGTTCGTGTTCTCGAACACGCTGCGGAAGGTCAAGGGCGTCACTTTATCGAACGATCCCGCTGCTACGGTCGCTGCGCTCAAAGCCGCACCAGGCAAGGACATCTGGCTCTTCGGCGGCGGCGATCTTTTCCGCAGCATGCTGATCCAAGGCCTGGTGGACCGGGTGGAAGTCGCCGTGATTCCCGTGCTGTTGGGCGCCGGCCGTCCGTTGCTTCCGGAAATGCAAGTGCGCAGCAAGCTCAAGCTCGCAGCGCACCAGCACTATCCGAAATCCGGAATCATGATGCTGGAATACGAAGTTGCGGCCTAAGCCGCGGCTTCCTCTTCCTCATCGTCATTCTTGCGGCGGCGCATCACCATGTAGCCCACACCGGCCAGCAGAACGACGCCCAATGCGATCCACGGGAAATAGCCCGAGAGGCCGCCGAACGCAGTTTGCCCTGAACCGCCTGTGGAGGCTGCATCCGCAAGCGCTTGCGGCTCAGTTGTCGGCACGCCGGTCACCAGGCCCGGCACCGAAAAGGCGGAGACTTGATCCAACGCCGCTTGGAAGTCCGCGTGCCGCTGGCCTTCGGGGAAGGTAAGCATACCGCGCAAATCCGCCGCCGCCGCAGCAATCTCCGGCATCTGATCGGCGCTGCCGATCGAAGTCATGCACGCAACGCCGTTGCGGCCGAGGATTTTCTGCTCGTAGCGCAGGTCCTTGCCGCCGGCGCCGCCAGGCGCTGCAACCCGCTCGGCCCATACGACATACGGCGTCTCTGCATTAAACGATGGCGCGCTCGCGAAGCCTTCAAACGCGCGGTTTTGCGTCTGCCGGGCGTCGCGCACTTGAGTTTCGAAATTCGCGTCGCTCAGGCCCGACGCCGTCTCCGGCTGTACATAGCCGATGGCGTCGTAGCTGATCACGGTGGCCCATGTGCCGGGCGCGCGGATGTCGTCGCCCGCGCGGGCAACCAGACCATAGACCACGCCGCTGGGCGCGGGCTGGTTCGCGCGCTGCAGATACGCGTGTGCCTCCTCGGCGGAATAGAAGCGATAGCCGGCGGGGACATTAAGCGAGAGCCCGTCATTGCCGAGCGGGATGACGCCAGTGCGTCCCTCCGGCGCGGCCGATGAAGGTTGCGCGGATGGCGATATCGGCGCTGCGCGCACCGGCGGTGCGGCGACGTCTGACCCGGAATCGCCCGGACCGTCGGCGTAAGCCGGCGCAGCGATCAACAGCGCGAGCGCGGCTAGGACGGCGCACGTCAGGTTCTTGCGCATCGGTTTCTCCCTCGCTCGCCCGGTCCCGCATCCCCAAATCGCGGTGTAACGGCTTGGGGTTCGTTTGTCGCGTGTCAGGTCGTACAGGCAGCGCGCAGTTCAGCCGCTGCCGCCGCCATCGCCTCGCCGATTGCAGCGCGCCAATCGGCCATTGTCTTCGCGGTTTGAGCGGCCTGTGGATAAAGCACGGCCCGCGACGAGCTGACGACGCCGCCTTCTAGCCCGCGCGAGCCCTTCACAAAGCCCGCCACCGCGTCTGCCGCGCCGGCGCCTTGCGCACCGTAACCTGGCACCAAGAACAGCGCCTCCGGCATCGCTTCACGCAACGCACGCGCTTCGTCCGGATACGTCGCGCCCGCCACAGCCATCAGCCCCGACCACCCGCTAGCGCCGCGCAGACCCGCGCATTCCGGCGCAAGCATTTCGGCCACGCGCCGCCACACGGGCGCTCCGCCCACTTGCAGATCCTGGAAATCGCCCGCGCCCGGATTGGATGTACGGATCAGCACGGCGACGCCTTTCGCTTCCGCCCGCGCGCGCGCGATGAAGGGCTCAAGTGTGTCCTTGCCCATGTACGGGTTTACGGTCACTGCATCGGCGTCGAATCCTGGCGCCGGTCCGATCGTGGCGCGGGCGTAGCCTTCGGCTGTCGTGCCGATGTCGCCGCGCTTGGCGTCCAGCAGAACCAGCATGCCTTCATTCTGCGCATAGCCGACGAGCATGCGCGCCACCGCGTAACCCATCTCCCCAAACTGCTCGAACAGTCCAAGCTGCGGCTTGAGCATGCACGCATGCTGACGGGCGATGTCGATGACGGCGGTGCCGAACTTCAGCACAGCCGCCGTGTCCTCGCGCGCATCGCCGAACAGCGCGGGGATCTTGTCAGGGAATGGATCAAGACCGACGCAGAGCGGTGTGTTCTTGGCGCGCACGCCTTCGATGAGGCGGTCCGCAAACGGCGCGCTCATGTGCGCGGCACGTCCTGCGGCGCAATGCAGACGACTTGGGCGACCGCGAGATCGCGCCGCAAGTCGTCGGAGGCTTGACCGTAATTGTCAGGCGTCAGCCGATCGGCTGGCGAACCTTGCGCGTCGATTTGTTCGACCCGCAGGAGGCGCGTGATTGAAGAGGGCGCGGCGGTGTAGATGCGTCCGCGCCGGGCTGATTCTGCGACTGTCACGCCGATCACTTGCCCGTTCGCCGCGATCGCCGGTCCGCCGCTAATTCCCGCAAGCGAGCCGCGCAGGCCAGAAGTGCGGCCGAGTTCGGCCCAAGCCAGCACCGGCTCTTCGACGTCGTAGCGGCCACGTGCGATCAGCGTCTCGCGCCCGATCAGGCGCGAATAGGCTTCGCCCGGCCGGCCTTGCGGGAAGCCGACATGGAAGGCGCGTTGTCCGATCTGGAAGCGCCGTTCCGATGTATCGAGCGCAAGCGCTGCCGGCGCACTTTCGGTCTTCAGCAGCGCGATGTCAGCGAATAGCGCGCGCTTGACCTCGTGTACCCGGGCCGCGGCGCCGCGCGAGACCACGAGCCCGACTTGCTGACAGCCATCGACAACGTGGCGCGCGGTTAGCCACCAGCCGTCTTCGGAAATCGCAAACGCGCTGCCCATGCCTGACGCAACTGGTCCGACTTCGACCAGAACTGCGGGATCGTATTGTGATGGTGGGGGCAGGAACGCGCCCGTCTCCGGCGCATCTGGCAGCGCTTCGGGGGCGTCCTGTCGGCGGTCGACACGGAACAGGACGAACACGATCACCGTGATGACGATGATGTAGAGCAGCCAATCCGGGATGAGTCGGATCATGCTTTAGCCGGCCCGGAATAACTGCACGTTCGGATCGGCGACAGCGCCCGCCATGATCAGCGCCAAACCAATCTTGATGCTCATCAGGAATACAGCAGCCGCGACATCGCCCTCGGCGATGCGGCGCGGCAGCCCGCGGAGGAAGATGTCGGCAAAGCGGAACGCAAGCAGCTGAATGAGTAGCGTCATTATGCCCCAGATCAGCAGATCCAATAGTCCGAACGAATGCGCCAGGCAGGAGCCGAGCGGGATAGCGAGCCCAACAATGACGCCGCCGTATGCAAGCGACGCGGATGGATTGCCGGCACGGATCAGCGCCAGCTCCTTATGTGGCGTCATGATGGTGTAGATGAACAGCGACACGATGAATAAGCCCAGGGCGACCCCGAGCTGAATGATGAAGTCCGGAAAGCCCGCCACGAACGCATTCAGGGGCGCGTTTAAGTCCATGGGTTCCTCGCCAGCCGCAGCCAGTCCTATATATCGCCTGCGCTAGCGGTTCCGGCCGGGAGGCGCAAGCAACGAGGAGCAGACGCCAGATGAGTCAACGCAAAGCCGCTTTGATCACAGGCTCCACCAGCGGCATCGGCTTGGGGATTGCCACTGCGTTCGCCAAGGCGGGCATGGATGTCACGCTTAACGGCCTGGGCGACGCCGGCGAGATCGAGAAGATCCGCGCAGACTTGCAGCGCGAGGCCGGCGTCACCGCGCGTTATGACGGGGCCAACCTGATGCAGGCCGATGCGTGCGCCGGCTTGGTTGAAAGCGCCATCGGCGCCTTCGGTCGCCTCGACGTGCTGGTCAACAACGCCGGCATCCAGTTCGTATCGCCGATCGAGGATTTCCCGGTCGACAAGTACAACGCCATCATCGCCCTCAATCTCTCATCGGCGTTCCACACCATCCGCGCCGCGATGCGCTCGATGAAGGCCGCCAAGTACGGGCGCATCATCAACATCGCCTCTGCACACGGTCACGTCGCCTCACCGTTCAAGTCCGCTTACGTTGCCGCCAAACATGGCATCGTCGGCCTGACCAAAACGGTCGCGCTTGAAGGCGCGCAGTTCAACGTGCGCTGCAATGCGATCTCGCCCGGCTATGTGCTGACGAGCCTGGTCGAGAACCAGATTCCCGACACGATGAAGGCGCGCAACATGACGCGCGAGCAGGTGATAACTGACGTAATGCTCGCGGCACAGCCGACCAAGCAGTTCGTGAAGGTCGAGCAGGTCGCCGGTCTCGCGCTCTTTCTCACCACGCCCGCGGCAGATGAGATCAACGGCGCGGCGCTCAACATCGACGGCGGCTGGACGGCGCAGTGAAGCGCAAGCCAGTTTCGCTGGCGCTGCAGGGCGGCGGTGCGTTGGGCGCCTATACCTGGGGCGCGCTCGATCGGCTGCTGGAAGACGAGCGCATCGAAATTGCGGCGATCTCCGGCTCTTCGGCCGGCGCGATGTGTGCTGTTGTGCTTGCGGAGGGGCTCGTGGAGGGCGGCCCGGAAGGCGCGCGCAAGCAACTGCGGCAATTCTGGGAAGGCGTCGCTCGCGCCGGTCACGCCAACCCGTACCGGCGCACGCCGACCATGGCGTTTCTGAGCGCTTTCATGCCGGGTTGGGCGCAGGAGAATTATCTAGCGCTTTTCGCCGATGTCGTCGGCCGCTTCAGTTCTCCTTACGACTTCAATCCGCTCAACCTCAATCCGCTTAAGGAAGTACTCGAGGAGCTTGTCGATTTCGACCGTGTGCGCGCCTGCAAACAGGTTGAGATTTTCATCGGCGCCACCAATGTCGAGACCGGACGCATCAAGGTGTTCACGAGGCAGGAGCTTACCGCCGATCACGTGATGGCCTCGGCTTGTCTGCCGCAACTCTTCCAGGCGGTGAAGATTGACGGGACGCCGTATTGGGATGGCGGCTTCACCGGAAATCCGGCTCTGTTTCCGCTCTTCGGCGTCGAGGCAACGCGCGACATTGTCATCGTCCAAGTCCATCCGATCGAACGCGCTGGCGCGCCGCGCGCGGCGAGTGACATCCTCGCCCGCATCAACGAGATCAATTTCAACGCCAGCCTACTCGCGGAGTTGCGGGCCATCGAGTTTGTCGGACGACTGCTCGATCAAAGCCGGCTGCCGGAAGGCCGCTATCGCAAGATGCTGATTCACAATCTGAGTGAAGCGCAGGCGCTGACGCCGCTGAGCGTCGGGGTCGATCTCAACACCGATCTGTCATTCTTCGAGCATTTGTTCACCCTCGGTCGCGGCGCGGCCGAGCAATGGCTGACCGATCATTTCGATGCGCTGGGCGAACGCCCCACGGTCGATCTAGGCGCCATGTTCCATGACGCGCCTAAGAACGGCGAAGCCAAACCGCTTCGCTAACGTTTCCCTAACCGCTGCGGCGCAAGCCTCGGCCGCCATGCGTCTCTCCGCGCACTTTCTTGCCTTGGCTCTGATGGCGGTCGCTGTCGCAGCGCCGGCGGCCGCGTCCGGCTCAAACGCGGCCACAGGCCAGGAGCAGGCGCCAGCAAGCCGCCAGGAACGGCTCACATCGGCCGAGAGCTTCGTGCCGTTGCCGACACTCTCCGCTGGGGTGCTGCGGCGAAACTCAAATCATGGCGTGCTGATAGTCGACATGGGGCTCGATGTTCCGGACGTTGCGCTGCGCCGCCGCGCCCAGCTCAATGCGCCACGTCTGCGCGACGCTCTGAGAACTGCGCTCGCGACCTATGCATCCACCTATTACCGCGATCGCACCGCGCCTGATCCGACCGAACTGACGCGACAGTTTCAGCTGGCGATCAACCGCACGCTCGGCGCTGAAGGCGCGCGTGTATTGCTCGTGAACATTATCTATCAGCGCCGGCAGGGCTAAGGCTCAAGCGCCGCGGCATGCAATCGGCATGATGTGGCGCGCCGCGCCTGTCATCGGCGTGGGGCGATAGATCTGCCGCGGTTCGTCGCGCGCGATCACCTGTTCATTCGCGCCCATGATCTGACGCTCGACAATGACGAAAGTCTCCTCGGCGCAATTGAAGCGGTAGTGCATGCGCTCGACCTCGTAGCGGATGACGCGTTCCGTCGTTTCAGTATCCGCTGCCCAAAGCTGCTGGCGGCCATAGCGCACCTGCAACCAGATGTCGGCGAAGCCGTTCTCGCGCGTGATGGTGCGCTGGTTGAAGTGGATGGTGCCGCCGTCGGTGGTGCGCAGCACCAAGAGCCAGTCCGGCATGTCGCGGGTAGTGGCGAGCACGACGGGGCCGTCGCCGCCGGATGGCGCGGGCGCCCGTCCGCCGCTTGGCGCCGCCGGCTGGCCGCAGGCGGCCAAGGTGAAGAGACAGATGAGGGCGGCTAGCTTGCGCATCAGGAACTTCATCCCTTCGATCTTGGGTGGCTTTATTGCCCCGGCAAATCACATGGCTGAGATGCCGCCATCTACCTTCAGCTCCGCGCCGGTGATGAAACGGCTTTCGTCCGAGAGGAGATAGAGCGCGGCCGCCGCGATGTCCTCGGGCTTACCGATCCGGCCCATTGGCACCTGGCGGGCGAGTTTCGCTTCGGCTTCCTCCTTGCCGAACATGCCGCGTAGGGGATCGAGGATCGGCGTGTCGATGAAGGTCGGGTGGATCGAATTGGAACGGACGTCGAGGTCTTTCTTGGCGCAATAGAGCGCAATGTTCTTCGACAACAGCCAGACGGCTGCTTTCGAGGCGTTGTAGGCAGGGGTGTTGTGGCTGGCGATGAGGCCGGCGATCGAGCTGATATTGACGATCGAACCGGGCTGGTTCTGCGCCAGATATTTGATCGTGTGCTTGGCGCCTAGAAACACGGAATCGACATTCACGCTCATCACATGCCGAAACGTGGCCAGCTCCATCTCCTCCACGCCGCCTTTGCCGCCGGCGATGCCGGCGTTGTTCACCAGGCCCGAGATGCCGCCCATGGCCTTGTTTGCCGCTTCCAGCGCGGTGATCCATTGGCCCTCGTCGATGACGTCGAGCTCGTAGGCGAACGCCGTGCCGGCGCCGTGCGCCGCGTTGAGTTCGGCCGCAAGTTTCTCAACGCCCACGAAGTTGATGTCGGTGAGCGCGACTTTCGCGCCCTCGATCGCAAGACCTCTGGCGATCGCCGCGCCTAGACCTTGCGCTGCGCCAGTGATGAACACCTGCTTGTCTGCGACCCGTCCGGCCATCGCGTCCTCCATCGTCGCCGCGACTCTGTGGCGCGGCGCGGCAAACTGCAAGCTTGGCGTCGTCGCAGAGCGAGCGTACGTCTGGCTTGAGCGAGGTGCACGGCCATGGAATGGGACGCGCTGCTGCTGTCGCGGCTGCAATTCGCCTTTACGATCGGCTTTCATATCATCTTCCCGGCGTTCACGATCGGGTTGGCGTCGTTTCTCGCTGTGCTTGAGGGCTTGTGGCTCTTCACCAAGCAGCCGCTGTTCAAAAACCTCTATCTCTTCTGGGTCAAAATCTTCGCGCTGTCGTTCGGCATGGGCGTCGTCTCTGGCGTCGTCATGTCCTACCAGTTCGGCACGAACTGGAGCGTATTCGCGGCGCTCACCGGCAACGTCATCGGGCCGTTGCTGGCTTACGAAGTGCTGACAGCGTTTTTCCTCGAAGCGTCTTTCCTCGGCATCATGCTGTTCGGTTGGAAGCGCGTCGGCCCCGGCTTGCACTTCTTTTCGACCTGCATGGTGGCGATCGGCACGCTGATGAGCGCGTTCTGGATTCTTGCCGCCAATTCCTGGATGCAAACGCCGCCGCCCGAGAGCTTCACCATCGCTGCCGATGGCGTGATGACGGCGACAAGCTTCGCCGAAGTGATCTTCAATCCCTCGCTTCCGTCGCGCTTCGCGCACATGGTGCTCGCCGCGTATTTGACCACGGCGATGGTCGTTGCGGGCGCTTCCGCCTTCGCGCTGTTGAAGGACAAGGCGTTGGCCGAAAGCCGCACGGCTCTGCGCATGGCCGTCTTGATGATGGCTTTGGTGACGCCGGTGCAGATCATGGCCGGCCACGAGAGCGGCATTGTCGCGGGCGAGCATCAGCCGGCGAAGGTTGCCGCGCTCGAAGGCTGGTGGACCACGACCACGCAGCAACCGTCTGTGCTGATTGGTTGGCCTGATGAAGAAACGGAGACCAATCATTTCGAACTGGCGATCCCGGGCTTCGGTTCGGCCGTGAATAACGCCGGGCCGGATGACGTCTTGCCTGGCCTCGATCAATTCGCGAAGGAAGATCGCCCGCCGGTTTGGATCACGTTTTGGGCGTTCCGCGTCATGGTCGGCATGGGCGTCGTGATGTTGGTGCTTGGTTTGTGGGGCGCTGGCGCCTGGGCGCTAAAGCGACTCGATGCATCGCGCTGGTATCATCGCGCGCTGGTGCTGGCGGCGCCGAGTGGGTTCGTGGCGGTGCTCGCCGGTTGGATCACGGCGGAGGTCGGGCGTCAGCCTTACGTCGTCTATGGCGTGTTGCGCACGGCGGACGCGGTGTCGCCTGTATCGGCCGCATCGGTGGCGACGTCGCTGCTCTTTTTCATTGTCGTCTATGCAATCGTGTTCAGCGCAGGCGCGCTTTACATCCTGCGTCTGATCGCGAAAGGGCCGGAGAGCGACGAGCCCGCGCCGCAATCGGATCAACCGCCCGGCACGCCTTTGGGCGCAGCGATCGAGGAGGCGTGAGCGATGTTTGGCCTCGAACTCTCGATGATCTGGGCGGTGCTGATCGCTGTCGACGTGTTCATCGATGTGGCGCTCGATGGCTTATACGTTGGCGTCGGCCTTCTCTTCCCGTTAGAGAAGGTCGCACGCGAGAGCGACCAGATCCAGGCGGA
>JBQTJK010000065.1:0-29409 GCA_052387215.1 Caulobacteraceae bacterium | reverse complement strand
GATCGGCAGTCGAAACCCCGGCCTCGTGCTCGCGCAGGATGGCGATGATCTGCTCTTCCGAAAACCGCTTCCGCTTCATCTTCCGGCTCCCCGAATCGGGCCGGATTCTAATTCCGTCTGGACGAGTCTTCGGGGGTCACGTCATTGCGCATAAGGCATTCACGGTAGCGGTTGAAAGTCGAGGGGGGCAATCGATGATGACAACGTCAAAGTGATTGACGGCCGCCGCAGATAGCAAAACTCTTGAAAGAGAATACCTGAGGTCGCGCTCGCCGCCTCCACGCAGGGTCGACATGAGCCAGCGGATCATTAGTTTCGTTTCGATAGAGGCAAGCGAATAGAAGGCCGAAACGAATCGTGTGTTTGGAAGCGCATTGCCCGCAGAATTGGTTGTTCTAAGAAGAACGTCCGGCTCAAGTTCGGAGTCGAGCCACTCATCGATCTTGGCGGTGGAATCGTCGACGTTTATGTGAGCATAGCGCCTCATCACGTCGGAGAGCGAACCCTGATAGTCCGCGTCAACTAGCAGGACGCGCTTGTTGCGATCAAAATAGCCCGCAAGATTCGCCGCGATCGTCGTTTTGCCTACGCCGCCCTTGAGATGCACGATCGATATGATTTTCATACCTGTATTGGCGACAAAATCGTCGTGCTTTGATGGTCGACTGGAAGGCACAGACAGCCAAATGTCTCTGTCCTTCTTGTCCAGTACCGTATTGAGCCCGTCAGCTTCGGCCTGTGTTGGCTTCTCACTCAGTCGTTTGATGAGAGATAGATTCTCTTCCCGCACCTGTGCATTCTGAGCGTTCAGTTCTTCGATGCTTACAAGGTGTCGCTGGATCGTCGCCTTAAGGTCGCGTATCGTGCTCCGACTATCGCGCTGGCCGACGTCTTTCCCTATCGTGTAGAAAATCCAGGATCCCGCGACGAACGCCGCGACAACCGCAGCTGACACCTTGACTGCAATGTCGATTGTCGTCGCGATGTCCACGACCCCACCACCCACAGCGCGACCGGCATCTTAACACTTTGGCAATGCGAAGGCTACGGCAAGAACACCGAAGCGCCTATGGTGATGGCGGACCCAGATGCGGGCCGGAGGCCCACGCTCCAACCTCCAAACGGCGGAGCCTGACGTCCTAAGCATCCACATCCGCTTCCAGCGTATACGCCTGGATGAACTCACACCACGGTCCTATTCGCCAGACCGGGGACGGGCCATTGCTTCTGTCCAGTCATAGTCCGGCACAAGGGCTTTCGGATCAAAGCTGGCCTTTTCCAAAGCGTCGAGAATTGGTCCAAATGCCTGGCGATAAAGATGCCAAGTCGTGAGGTGCTTCACTCTAACTCTCGGATCAGGGTGTTGCGTCATGTTCCTGTGCGTTGCCTCAAAGAACACGATGTCCTGAGCGACCTGCCGGGATAGTCCATGTTCCAGAAGTCATACGCACTAAACCAGAACGGCACGTTCGGCTTGGCCATCTCCCAAGCCGAGAGCAGTGCCTGATTGACTAGAGCAAATTTGTATTCGTCTGTGAATGGCACAGTGTGGAAGATGTCATTGTCATCCCAGACACTGCGGTGAATGAACACACCAGTCGCAGGAATCTTCTTTTCCTCAGTGTATGAGCTAATTAGCGCGTCGCCATGGTACGCATCGATGTTGCTGAGTTCATTGTGCGTAAAATCGCCGTAGCGCACCGTCGCTCTGAAGAAGATGCCCTTGCCGATCAGTCGGTAGAACAAATCTTGGGCGAACTCGATCGAGTACATTATCATGTACGAATGACCGTTGGGACCAGGGTCGATCTTGTTGTAGACTAGGATTGTGTCGGAGAAGACAAGCGTGTGAAACACATCATGTCGATAAACGTTCAGACTGTTGATGACTTGATAGAGCTCCGGATTCGCACGAACTAAGTCCGAAAATCCAAGAATGTCGATATAGAGAAGGTATTTCCTTGCCATTGGCCCAAGCCTCTGGTGGGCTACCAGCCCTAAGCATCCACATCCGCTTCCAGCGCGAATTCCGTGATGAACTCCCGCCGCGGTTCGACCACGTCGCCCATCAGCTTGCTAAACATCTCGTCGGCATCGTCGGCGTGGTCGACCTTCACCTGCAGCAACGTGCGCACTTCAGCGTCCAAGGTGGTCTCCCAGAGCTGCTCGGCGTTCATTTCGCCCAAGCCCTTGTAGCGCTGGATCGAAATACCCTTCTGGCCGGCCTGCTCGATCGCGTGCAGCAGCGAGAGCGGCCCATGCACGTCGCTCGACTCGGCGCCGCGCTTCAGCAGCCCGCGCGTCTCGTAGGTCTCGCGCAAAGCCGGGGCGCGATCGGCGAGGCGGCGCGCATCGGCCGAACTCAAGAATAGCTTGTCCAGCACCGCGCGCTCGGCGACGCCGCGCACCGTGCGTTCCAAAACGAGCGCGCCATCGGGATCGAAGCGGCCGGTCCAATTGGCCTCGCCCTCTTCCGCAATCGCGTTGAGGCGAGCGGCCGCTTCCTGCGCGTGCGCGTTCCCCGCGCCAGCAGCGAACGCTCCGGCGATCGCGGCTTGTTCAAGCACAGCGTCAGGCGCGCGCGCGTGCAGGCGCTTGATAAGCGTCTCGACCGCGATGGCTTCGCGCGCGAGGCGCTTTAGATCATCGCCGGCGAATTGCGCGCCCGATTGCGTTTCGAGCACGGCGCCGGAAGAGCCTTCCTCGATCAGGAAGCTCTCGAACTCGGCCTGATCCTTCAGATAGCGCCCGCTCTTGCCCTTGGTGGCTTTGTAGAGCGGCGGCTGGGCGATGTAGAGATAGCCGCCATCGATGATCTCCGGCATCTGCCGGTAGAAGAACGTCAAGAGCAGCGTGCGGATGTGGGCGCCGTCGACGTCGGCGTCGGTCATGATGATGATCTTGTGGTAGCGGAGTTTGGCAAGATCGATGTCGCCTTCGCTGCGGCCGATGCCGGCGCCAAGCGCGGTGATGAGCGTGCCGACCTGTTCGCTGGTCAGCATCTTGTCGAAGCGCGCGCGTTCGACATTGAGGATCTTGCCGCGCAAGGGCAGCACGGCCTGGTTGTCGCGGTTGCGGCCCTGCTTCGCAGACCCGCCGGCCGAGTCGCCCTCGACGATGAAGAGTTCCGACTTTGCCGGGTCCTTCTCCTGGCAATCGGCGAGCTTGCCCGGCAGCGAGGAGATATCGAGCGCCGATTTGCGGCGCATTTCGCGCGCCTTGCGCGCCGCTTCGCGCGCCGCGGCAGCTTGGACGATCTTGCCCATTACGGTTTTGGCGTGGGCGGGGTTTTCCTCGAACCAGGCGTTCAACGCATCCGCCATCAGGCCTTCGACCGCGGGTCGCACTTCGCTGGAGACCAGCTTTTCCTTGGTTTGCGACGAGAATTTCGGATCGGGGACTTTGACCGAGAGCACGCAGGTCAAGCCCTCGCGCGCGTCGTCGCCGGTAATCTCGACCTTTTCCTTTTTGGCGATGCCGCTCGTCTGCATGTAATTGTTGACGACGCGCGTCAGCGCGCCGCGAAAGCCGGCCAGGTGCGTGCCGCCGTCCTTCTGCGGAATGTTGTTGGTGAAGCAGAGCGTCGTCTCGTGATAGCCGTCGTTCCACTGCATCGCGGCTTCGACGCTGATGCCGTCACGCTCGGCGTTGACGTAGATGGCTTCGGGAATGAGCGGGGTGCGCGAGCGGTCGAGGTGGGTGACGTAGGCGCGGACGCCGCCTTCGTAGAAGAGCGTTTCCTCGAACGGCTCGGGGCCGCGCAGATCCTTGAGGACGATTTTGACGCCTGAGTTCAGGAAGGCGAGTTCGCGGAGGCGGTGTTCGATCGTACGGCGATCGTATTCGACCATCGTGAAGGTCTTGGGCGAGGCGAGGAACCTGACCGCCGTGCCGCGTTTGGGCTTGCCGTTTTCCTGCGGCGCGTCGCCGACCAGCGCGAGCGGCGCTGTCGGCTCGCCTTCGGCGAAGCGCATGTAATGCTCTGTGCCGTCGCGCCAGATGGCGAGATCCAGCCATTCGCTGAGCGCATTGACGACGCTGACGCCAACGCCATGCAGGCCGCCTGAGACCTTGTAGGAATTCTGGTCGAACTTACCCCCGGCGTGCAGCTGGGTCATGATCACTTCGGCGGCGGAGACCCCCTCCTCGGCGTGGATGTCGGTGGGGATGCCGCGCCCGTTATCGGTGATCTCCGCGCTCCCATCGGGATGCAAAATCACCTCGACCCGCGTGGCATGCCCCGCCAGCGCCTCGTCGATGGCGTTGTCAACCACCTCATAGATCATGTGATGGAGACCGGAGCCGTCGTCCGTATCCCCTATATACATCCCCGGGCGCTTCCTTACCGCATCTAACCCTTTGAGAACTTTAATGGAATCGGCACCGTAGGACGGCGGCTCTTGCGGAGGTTCATCGCGCACGATTTTGGCGGCCTCTTGTGGGGCAGTCATCGGTTTCGAATCGAGCTGAAAATCACGCTCCAATATAGGGAATGGCAGGGGAAAAGTCGCGGTTTTGATGCCGCACCAAGCGGAAAAAACAGCGCACAAAACGCCTAGAGAATCAGCGGTGTAGCCAACCAGAACGCGCCGCCGACGGCGAGCATTCCGAGCGCCAGCCAAAGGCCGTCGCGGGCGACCATGCCGAGGCCGAAAAACACCACCGCCAGGCCGGGCGCGAGCGGCGCGAAGGGAATGAGGCCAAGCGGGAAGGTGATTAGGGCGGCGAGGATACAGAGGATAGCGATTAAGTTTACGAAGGGCGGCTTCGAGAGGAAGGCGAGCCGCGGTTTCAGGAGGCGATCGACCGCTCGCGCGAAACCGCGGCTCTTTTCGAGACCCGACCGCACCGCATCGCGCGGCAGCTTCGCTTGCAGCGCCTGCTTCGGCAGCCAGATGCGAGGCAGGCCCAGCGCCATCTGACCCGCGACAAGCAGAGTGAGCGCCGCAGCGAACCACGTCATCCCGGGGATGACCGTCGCGGGGGAAATGGCAAACAAGCCAATGACGAGCAGCAACGGACCATAGGAACGCCGGCCGACCGAATCGAGAATTTCATTGAGCGTCAGGCTTTCGGGCGTGTTGTCGTCATCGCATTTTGCGAGGATCTCATCGAGCACGTCGTTCAGATTTGACGGCTCGCGACGCTTCGCCTTGGCCTTTTGCTTCCGTCGCGGGTTCCAGCGATCAAGCGTATGACCGTCGCTGATGTGCTGAGGCGCCCAGCGTTCCAGCGTGTGGCCCGCGCTTGCGTCAGAAGATGAGCGGCGCTGCAAGCCAGAACGCTCCGATGGTGAATACGATGCCGGCGCTGAGCCAGAGGCCGTCGCGCGCCGTCATGCCTAAGCCAAACAGTATAATAGCGATACCGGGCGCCAAAGGCGCGAACGGAATCAGCGAGAGCGGAAACGTGATCAGCGCGGCCGCGCAAACACAAAGCGCCACGGCGTTGACGAACGGCGGCGCCGCCATGAACGTCACCCGCTCGCGCAGCCAGACGCCATCCATGCGTTCGACGATGGGACGGGCGCGATCCAGGAAGGCAAAAAACGCGCGGCGCGGCACGCGTATATCGAGCACACGCTTGGGCAGCCATGGGCGTTTGAAGCCAAGCGCCATCTGCACGGCGATCAGCAGCGTTATGGCGGCGACGATTGTCGTCATGAACGGCAAGATGGTGGCGGGCGAGATCGCGATCAGTCCGATGATCAGCAGCAACGGACCGTAGGAGCGCCGCCCTACAGCGCTAATCAGCACGCCGAGGCGGATACCGTTGAGTTCGCTGTCGCGATTCACGTTGTGAGAGAGTTCGTCCAGCACATCAGCCAGCCCGTCAGGGTGGGCGGCGGTCCGTTCCGAAACGGACGTCATGAAGGCGAACACATTGGCCATGTAGTCGGGCAACGCCGCCTTGTGACGCGAGTTCCGGCCAAAGGTGGTTAGCGCGCAGAATGTTGCTTCCACGCCATGCTTGTGGCGGCGCGGCGCCGATCAGGCGGCGACGCGCACCGGCAGATACTCGTAGCCTTTGACAAAAGAGGAAAACACACGCCGGGGTTCCCCCATCACTTCTATCTTGTCAAAGCGCTTCAGGATCTCCTCCCACACGATGCGCAGTTGCATTTCGCCCAGGCGATTGCCGACGCAGCGGTGAATGCCGAAACCGAATGAAAGATGGCGGCGGACATTCTCTCGCTCGATATCGAACGCGTTCGCGTTCGGGATCACTTCCTCGTCGCGGTTGCCGGAGACGTACCACATGGCGACTTTGTCGCCCTTCCGGATCAGCTTGCCGCCGAGTTCGACATCCTCAAGTGCAGTGCGTCGCATGAACGCGAGGGGCGTTTGCCAGCGGATGGTTTCGGAAACCAGGTTCGGAATGAGACTCGGGTTTGCTCTAAGCTTCGCGTGCTGCTCGGGGAATTTGTTGAGCGCGTAGACACTGCCGGTGATGGAATTGCGCGTCGTATCGTTGCCGCCGACGATCAGCAGGACGAGATTGCCGAGGAATTCCTGGCGCGGCATGTCCCTGGTGCTTTCGCCGTGCGCCAGCATCGAGATGAGATCGGGCTTCGGCGGCGCTTTCGCGCGGTCCTCCCAAAGCCCGTTGAAATAGTTCAGGCACTCCATGAGCTCGGCGCGGCGCTGTTCGTCACTCTCAACGATGCCCTGCCCCGGCGCTGCAGTGGCGACATCGGACCAGCGCGTGAGCTTGCGCCGGTCTTCCCACGGAAAGTCGAACAGGGTCGCCAACATCTGCGTCGTCAACTCGATCGAAATCTTATCGACCCAATTGAACACTTCGCCGCGCGGCACAGAATCTAGCAGAACTCCCGCGCGTTTGCGGATGATCGGCTCCAGATTGGCGAGGTTCTGCGGCGCGACGATGGGGCTCACGGTTTTTCGCTGCACGTCGTGCTTGGGCGGATCCATGGCGATGAACATCGGTAGCGGAAAATCTTCCTCCGGATCGAATAACACTATCGACGGCTCGGAGGAGAATTGCTGGTGGTTGGTGTCCACCGCCATGATGTCGTTGTACTTGGTGATGGACCAATACGGGCCGTTCAGACTGTCCGGGCAGTGGTGGACCGGGTCTTCTTTGCGCAGTCGCTCGAAGAACGGCCAGAAATTGTTGTCGCGGAATCGCTCGGGCCGGCTGACATCCATCGTCTTCAAATCAGCAGACCACGCATCCTCGTTGGGATCGTAGTTGAAGACGTAGTCCTCGTTGCGCCGCGGGACATAATCTGGGTTGGCCATGACCGCCTCTTTCGGCGCCGACAGCACCAAATTTTTGCGGCCTTGTCACCGTTTACGCAGCGTGCACCTGCCCCTCGCGCACTTCGAACATCTGTGCGCGGGCGCCGAAGGCGTCGAACAGGTTTTCGTCGGTGCCGGTGAGCCAAGCCTGGCCGGGATTGGCGAGCAATTCATCGAACAACGCGGCGCGGCGGACGGAGTCGAGATGCGCCGCAGCTTCGTCAATCAGGATGAGCGACGGACCTGCGCCGGGATCGCCCGCCAAGGCGCGCGCTTGCGCGAGCGTGAGGCCAACCAGCAGCGCCTTCTGCTCGCCGGTCGAGCATTGATCGGCGTCCATGTTCTTGGCGGCGTGGAGCGCCTTGAGGTCGCTGCGATGCGGACCGTCCAGCGCGCGGCCGGCGCCAGCATCGCGGCCACGGACGTCGCGGAGCAGGTCGGCAAAGTCCTCCTCCACGTCCGCACTCTTGGCGCCGTTTTCGAACCGGGCCTCGAGCAAGCCTTCCAGCGACAGGATCGCTTTGGGAAAAGCCCCGTCCGGCCGGGCATCGATCGCCTCCTGGAGGCGATGCAATGTTTCCACCCGCGCCGCCGCGATTGCGGCGCCGTGCGCCGACATTTCACGCTCGAGCGCGCCAAGCCACGCATTGTCGAACACACGGTCACCGAGCAGCCGTTGGCGCTCACGCATGGCGCGCTCGTATTGCGCCGCCGCGGAGCCGTGCTCGGACGCGCGCGCGAGCGTGAGCCGGTCGAAAAAGCGGCGGCGATCGCCCGCGGCGCCGGACCAGAGCCGATCCATCGCCGGGGTTAGCCAGGTCATTCGCGCGGCCTCAGCGAGTTCGGAAGCGGTGGCGGGCTGGCCGTCGCGGCGCGTAAGGCGCTTCACGCCGCCTTCCGGCGTGCGTTCCGCGCCGGCGCCCAGCACGGTCTCTTCGCCGTCCTGCCTGACGCGCGCCGATACCGCCCAGGGCTGCGCACGAAATTCGTCGTCGCCAGCGCGCGCGACGTCGGTGAGCGAAGCGCCGCGCAGGCCCCTGCCCGGCGCGAGCATTGTGAGCGCTTCGAGGATGTTGGTCTTGCCGGCGCCATTCGGACCGAACAGGCACACCGGGCGCGGGTCGAGTTCGAGATCGAGCGCCGCGTGGTTGCGGAAATCTGTAAGTGCGAGGCGCGCGACATGGAGGGAGTGCATTACACCCTAAGCGGCATCAGCACGTAGAGCGCAGCGTCGTCGGCTTCGTCGCGCACCAGCGTGGGTGAGCCGGAATCCGCGAGTTCGAACAAAGCTTGCTCGCCTTCAATCTGCGCGGCCACATCGAGCAGATATTTCGCGTTGAACCCGATCTCCAGGCTATCGTCGCGATAATCGGCGGCGAGCTCTTCAGTGGCGACGCCGGCGTCAGGATTGTTGACGGTCAGCGTCATCTTATCCTTGTCTAGCGCCAGCCGCACCGAGCGCGAGCGTTCGGCGGAAACCGTGGCGACGCGATCAACGGCTTCGGCGAAAGCCTTGTTGTCGACCTTCAGCTTCTTGGCGTTGTTCTTCGGAATGACGCGTGCGTATTCCGGGAACGAACCGTCGATCAGCTTCGACGTGAGCACCGCATCGCCCAGCGCAAAGCGAATCTTCTGAGGCGACACCGCGATCTCGACCATGTCCGACGCGTCGTCGAGCAAGCGCTTCAGTTCGTTGATGGTCTTGCGCGGCACGATTACGCCGGGCATTCCCTGCGATCCTTTGGGCGCAGGATGATCTGCGAGCGCGAGCCGGTGGCCGTCGGTTGCGACAGCACGCAGCTTCGGGCCATCGGCGTCGACTGTATGGAAGAAAATGCCGTTGAGGTAATAGCGCGTTTCTTCAGTCGAGATGGCGAAGCGTGTTTTGTCAACGAGGCGGCCGAGCTCGGTCGGCTCGACTTCGAACTTCGTCTCAAAACCGTCCGACGGCATCGACGGAAAATCGCCCGCCGGCAGAATCGGTAGATGCAGACGCGATTTGCCGGCGGAAATGAAGAGGCGTGGATCGTCACCGCTGACGTCGAGCTTCACCGCCGAACCGTCAGGCAGCTTGCGGACGAAATCGTAGAGATAGTTCGCCGGCGCAGTAGTCTGGCCACCGCGTTCGACCTCTGCCGGCGCCCCCTCGGAAATCTCGATGTCGAGATCGGTGGCGGTGAGCCTCAAGCTATCGCCCTGAGCTGACAGCAATACGTTGGAGAGGATCGGAATCGTGTTCCGGCGTTCGACGACGCTTTGCACGTGGTTGAGCGCTTTGAGGAGCGCCGAGCGCTCGATAGTCAGCCGCATTCCTTGACCCCTCGCCCCACGCGCCGCTCCAGCGCGGGGGACACATGAAAACACCCCCTGCGAGGACCTGAGTCGGCGTCCGCAGGGGGTGCGAAATTAGCAGAAGCCGCGCGAACCCCAAGCCCCAATTGCAAGAGCTAGGTGGCGCGCGGCGGAGCGTATGCCAGGACTAGGGCTCGCGGCGCACGGCGCGCGCGATGCCCTCAAGCTCGGCCTTCAGGTTAGCGTCCTGCTCGGAGAGCGCGGCGATACGATCGCGCGCGTACATGATGGTGGTATGATCGAAGCCGCCGAACCGCTGGCCGATATCCGGCAGCGACGCGTGGGTCATCTTGCAAGCGAGGAACATCGCGACTTGGCGCGGACGTGCGATCGAGTGGCGCCGCGTGCGCTCAAGCAATTGCTGCACGCTCATATTGTAGTGACGCGCCACCACCTTCTGCACCAACTGCACGGTGATGCGTCGCTCCGCGGATTCCGAGAGCTTGCTTTGCAAAGCGTTGGCGGCAGCTTCTAGCGTCACTGTTGTCCCTCCCGAGATCTTCCATTCGATGAGAAGTTGGCAGACCGCGCCATCGAGTTCGCGGCCCGTAACGTGCATGCGATCAGCGATCATGTCGAGCGCTTCTGGTGCAACACTGAACCCTGAATTTGCCCGCGCATGATGAGCAACGCGGGTATCCAGAATCCTGCGGCGCAATGCTGCATCAGGTTCTGTGATCTCGCTGACTGCGGCGCCTTTTAGTTTAGCGCGCAGCGCATCGTCGAGTCCTTCCAAACCATCGGGCCCGTGATTGGCGGCGAGCGCGATTTGGCCGCCGCGACGTGTCAGTTCGTTAATGGTATCGAACGCCTCTTCCTGGGTCGCGCGCTTGCCGCAGATGCGATGAAAATCGTCGATGATCAGCAGATCGGGGGCGCGCACCATCTCTTTGAACGCCGAGCTGTCGCGCTTTTTGTGAAGCGCCGATTGAAAGCATTCGAGAAATTCCTGGCCCGTCATGAAGAGGACTTTGCGGCCCCGCGCCATCGCCTCGTGAGCGGCGGCGTTCAGCAAGTGAGATTTGCCGCAGCCAGGTGGCGAGTGAACCAGCCACACCGGGAAGCTGACGCCAATGCCAGCGCCGATCATCTGTGCGACGGTATAAGCGTGGAAGTTGCTCGGCCCCTCGGCGAAGGTCTCAAACGTCAGCTCCGGCTGGCGCGGCGCCGGCGCCTCGGCCGGCCGGCGTGCGCCTGCGATGCGCGCATCCGCAAGTGCCCGGACATCTTCCGGAATTTCGTGTTCGAGGAGAATCTGGATCTCGCGGACACGGGGCTCGTAGACCCGCATGCGCGCGCTCAGGCGATCGACAACCTGTTGGTTCAGCCGCTCTTTTGCGATCTGTGAGCCGGCGCGGAAGAGCAGAACACCGTTCAACTCGGCCACCAGCCGCAGGGGATTGATGTAGGAGCTGTAGAAATCCGCCCCGTGCTCTCCCAACAATTCCTTCTGAACCAGCTCGTATGCACGCGCCGCCCCGACGCCCGCCGTTTCCAGGCGGGCTTCCTCGCCCTGTTCCATTCAGCCCCCGCTTTAGAACATTTTGTTTTTCAGCCGCCCAAGCGGACGCACCTCTCCCGTTCGAGCCGAACGCATTTTTCGGCCCGGGCTTTGGCACCCGGTGTCACTGAGGACCGTCGAACGACGAGATGCACTCGCCTGACCAACGAAAACTTGCGCCGTTCCAGCGACGCCGTCAACACCGAAATGAGTAAGATTTGTTAATAACGAAACACTGCGCGGACAGCCGTTAGTGCGTTGACTTCACCAGGTTTTTCCGGCCTATGCCGAATGGCGGAATTTGTCCGTGTTCGGAGCAAATATCCACCGCTTATCCGCAGCTTCGTTGCGGATTGGACTATGCGGATTCGTGAGAGTTTGGCGACAGAAAAATGTCGCTAAGGCAACGCCTCTAGCGCTTCTTGGAACCTGAAAGCGCAGCGATCCGCTTGGAAAGTCGGGAGACTTTCCGGCTCGCAAGATTCTTGTGAACAACGCCCTTGCCGGCTGCTTTCATCGTTTCGGACTCAGCCGCACGCAGCGCTTCCGCCGCTTTTTCCGCATCGCCGGTCGAAATCGCTTCTTCCACCGTGCGCCAGGAAGACCGCATGCGGGTGCGACGCGCCTTGTTGACCGCCGTGCGGCGGGCAATGACGCGGGTCGCCTTCTCTGCGGACTTCGTATTCGCCATGGTTTCGATGTTTCCGGAATATCTTGGTTTCGTATGCGAAGCGCGGGGCTATAGCCTTGGCGCAAGCCGCCGTCAAACCCTCAACGGTGCTTAAACTCAGGAGGCCGTTTTGCGATGAAGGCGGCCATTCCTTCTTTCTGATCCTCAGTCGCAAACAGGCTGTAAAACAAGCGCCGTTCGAGCCTGAGGCCTTCGTTCATCGGCGTCTCGAACGCAGCGTTCACAGCTTCCTTGTTGGCGATGGTTGAGAGCCGTCCGAACGAGGCGATCTTCTTTGCCGCCGCCATGGTTTCTTCCATCAGCTTGTCGGCCCCAACGATGCGCGAAACGAGACCGCAACGCTCCGCTTCGGCTGCATCCATCATGCGTCCCGTGAGGCAAAGGTCCATCGCCTTGGCTTTGCCCACGCTGCGCGTAAGCCGCTGCGAGCCGCCCCACGCCGGCATCACGCCGAGAGTGATTTCGGGCTGACCGAATTTGGCTGTGTCCGCTGCAATAATGAAGTCGCACATCATCGCCAGTTCGCAGCCGCCGCCCAGCGCGTAGCCTGCAACCGCGGCGATGAGCGGCTTGCGACAGCGCGGCACGCGTTCGAGATTCTGGAACGGATCGCGTGCGTAGAAGTCGCTGAACTCGCCTTCCGCCATCTGCTTGATGTCGGCGCCGGCCGCGAAGGCTTTCTCGGACCCGGTGATGATGACGCAGCCAATCGCGTCGTCGGCTTCGAATGCATCCAGCGCGCTGCCGAGCTCCGCGATCAGCGCATCATTTAGCGCATTGAGCGCCTTCGGGCGATTGAGGCGGATGATGCCGACGCCGCCATGGGTCTCGACGAGAATGCTTTCGTAAGCCATGCGTGGATTGATTGCGCCCGGCGGTCGGGAAAATCAATCGGGCGCAGACGACGAAATGACTCGCGCCAATATGCTAGCATCCCTCAACGCTGACACCTCGGGCACCAGAAAGTAGAACGCCCGCCGTGCACCGCGCGCGCGATAGTGCCGCCGCAATCCTTTGTTGGACATGTCTCGCCTTCACGGTCGTAGACGCAGAACCGATGCTGGAAGCCGCCCTGGGCGCCATCGACCGCAGCATAGTCCGAAAGCGTGGAGCCGCCGGCATCGATCGCTTCTTCCAGCACCGCGCGGATTGCGTGATAGAGTCTGTCTAGGCGTTGCGCCGAGATGCGCCCGGCGGGTTTCGTCGGTGAGATGCCGGCGCGATGCAGGGCTTCGACGACGTAGATGTTGCCGAGCCCCGCGATGATGCGCTGATCCAGCAGCGCCGCCTTGATGCTCGTTTTCTTGCCCGCCAGAGCGCGCTTCAGATATGGCTCGTGGAATTCGTTGCCAAGCGGCTCGGGGCCCATCGCTTTGAAGAAAGGATGCGCAGCGAGTTCGGTCTCGGCGATCAGATCCATGTAGCCGAAGCGGCGCGGATCGTTGAACTCGAGCCGCGCGCCCTCTTCGGTCTCGATCACGACGTGCGTGTGCGCGGGATCGGGCGGTTCGACATAGTAGAAAGCGCCAGGCTGTCGTTTGGCGCCGATGATCGACCATCGGCCGGTCATGCCAAGATGCGTGATCCAGACATTGCCGTCATCGAGATGCGCGAGCAGATACTTTGCGCGCCGCTCCAGCGCATCGACGCGCCGCCCGCTCAGACGCGCAGCGAAGCGCGTCGGAAACGGAAAGCGCAGATCGGGTCGCTTTGTGCGTGCGCGCTTGATGCGCCGCCCAACCAACGCCGGCGCCAGACCACGCCGCACCGTCTCCACTTCAGGCAACTCAGGCATGCGGCGAAAGGTCTTGGTATCTGGCGGAAAACAAAAGCGAAGGCATCGCCGCCCGATATAGCCCCGTCCTGGCCGCGCCGCTATGGTCCGGCCATGTCGAACGCGAACTCTGGCGAGACTGCATCCTTCGGGTTCCAGGACGTGCCAAAAACCGAGAAGGCATCGCGCGTGCGCGAGGTGTTCTCGTCTGTCGCGAACAAATACGACCTGATGAACGATGCGATGTCGGGCGGCCTGCACCGGCTCTGGAAGGATGCAGCGGCGGCGAAGCTCAATCCGCAGCCCGCCGAGCTCATCCTCGACGTCGCCGGCGGGACCGGTGACATCGCGCGGAGGCTGAAAAAGCTCGGCGACAAGGCGGCGCAGCGGCGCGGCCTTGAGCCGCCGGAAATCCATGTCATCGACATCAACACCGAGATGCTTGAGGCGGGCCGCGCGCGCGGCGAAGATGGCCTCCATTGGCACGAGGGCGATGCTGAGAATTTACCGGTCGATGACCATGTCGCGGACGCCGACATCATCAGTTTCGGCATCCGCAATTGCACCAACGTGCCAGCCGTTTTGCGCGAAGCAAAGCGTGTATTGAAACCCGGCGGTCGGTTCTTTTGCCTGGAATTCTCGCGCCGGGCTGTGGGTGGGCTCGAGCCGGTTTATGATTTCTATTCGTTTAACGCGATCCCGGCGCTGGGGAAATTGCTCGCAAACGACGCGGATTCCTACCGATATCTGGTCGAATCCATTCGCCGGTTTCCGGATCAGGAAGCTTTCTTGACTATGATCCGCGAGGCGGGTTTCGCACGCGCGGCCTATCGCAACATGGCCGGCGGCGTTTGCGCGCTGCATTGGGGTTGGTCGGTTTAGTGCTTTCCTGGATCGGACATAGCTGGCGTTTGGCGCGCGTGGCGGTGACGCTTGCGCGCTACGATGTGCTACTGCCGGAGGAATACTACGACCAGTATTCCGTGCCGCTGCAGGCAACGCACACGGCGCTGCGCGTCTTCGCCAAGCGTCGCCGCGGCAAGACGGTCGGCGAGCGGCTTGCCAAGGCGCTAGAGCGGCTTGGTCCTGCCTATGTAAAAGTCGGCCAATTTCTGGCGACGCGGCCCGACATGATCGGCGTGCCGGTGGCGCAAGAGCTTGGCCGCCTCAAGGATCGCTTGCCGCCCTTCTCGCGCACCGAGGCGCTCGACACCATCAACAAAGAGCTCGGCGGCACCGAAGAACTCTTTGCTGGCATCTCGGAAGCGATGGCCGCCGCTTCGATCGCGCAAGTGCACCAGGCGATCGTGCCACGTCACGGTGTTGTCGCCATCAAGGTGCTGCGGCCGCGGATCGAGAAGAAGATGGCCAGGGAAATGGCCGCGCTTCGATTCCTTGCCTGGTGGATCGAGTTCCTCTCGCCGCGCTCGCGACGCCTTGAACCCGTTCAATTCATCGATACCGTCGCCGCCGCCACCGAACGCGAAATGGATCTTCGCCTCGAAGCCGGCGCCGCAGCCGAGTTTCGCGAAGTCGCGGAGAAGGACGGCTACCTCACGGTCCCGAACATAGATTGGTCGCGCTCCTCGAAGCGGGTGATGACGCTCGACTGGATTGAAGGGGTGCCGCTTACCGACGCAAAAGGTCTCCACAAGGCTGGCGCCGATCGCAGCGAACTCGCCATCGCCATCACGCGCGGCTTCCTGGCGGCAGCGCTCGACTACGGCTTCTTCCATGCCGATATGCACGAGGGCAATCTGCTCTACGGCCGTGACGGCAAGCTCTGGATTGTCGACTTCGGCATTATGGGCCGGATCGGCCACAAGGAGCGCCGCTACCTGGCCGAAATCCTCTACGGCTTCCTCCGGCGCGACTATCGCCGCGTCGCGGAAGTGCACCAGGAAGCCGGCTACGTGCCGGAGAAATTCACGATCGAGGAATTCGCGCAGGCGCTGCGCGCCATCGGCGAGCCGATCTTCGGCAAAACCGCCGACGGCATCTCGATGAGCCGCCTCCTTCTCCAGCTCTTCGACGTCTCCCATATGTTCGGCATGCATCTCCGGCCCGAACTGGTGCTGCTGCAGAAGACCATGGTGCAGGTCGAAGGCGTCTCGCGCGCGCTCGATCCGCAGCACGACATGTGGGCCGCATCGCGGCCGATCGTCGAGCGTTGGGTGCAGCGCGAATTGAGCGCCGAAGCCGTGGCTAAGCGCGGCATCGACGAAGCGGCCATGGGCTTCCAGGCATTGCGCCGGCTGCCGCAAACGCTGGCGATGATCGAGGCCGCGGCGCGCAAGGTCGCGATCGAAGCGCCCCGCAAGGAACGCAAATGGTATGAGATGCCGGCCGTGTGGATCGCGCTGTTGGGCGGCGCCATTTTGGCCTTGGCGTTGACCGCGGGCGATGGCCAGCGGGCGCCTCGCCAACCCCCGCCGACGCGGGCGATTGAAACCCCCGCCCAGCCTGATGCGAACCCCGTCCCGCGGGTCGACGCCCAGGCTGATCTCGCCCAACCGGAAGAAGAAGCGCCCGCGCCGGAGGCAACGCCAACACCATGACCAAACGCGTTCTCCTCATCATCGGCGGCGGCATCGCCGCCTACAAGAGCCTGGAAATAATCCGCCTGCTGGCGAAAGCAGGCATCGCCACGCGCGCGATCTTGACCAAGGCCGGCGCGGAATTCGTAACGCCGCTTAGCGTCGGCGCGCTGACGCAGGACAAGGTCTATTCAGACCTGTTCAATCTCACGGACGAAAGCGAGATGGGGCATATCGAGCTGTCGCGTTCGGCCGATCTCGTTGTCGTGGCGCCGGCGACGGCCGATTTGATGGCGCGCACGGCGAATGGGCAAGCCAACGATCTTGCGTCGACCGCCCTGCTCGCCACCGACAAGGCCGTGCTGATGGCGCCCGCCATGAACGTGCGCATGTGGCAGCATGCGGCAACGCAACGCAATCTCGCGCGGTTGCGGGCTGACGGCGTTCGGTTTGTCGGCCCCGACGACGGCGAAATGGCGTGCGGCGAGTACGGTCCGGGCCGTATGGCCGAGCCGGAAGCAATCCGCGACGCGATTCTGGCGATGCTGAACGACGGTCCGCAAGAGAAAGTGCTTCGGGGCAAACGCGCGCTCGTCACCGCCGGCCCGACTGTCGAGGCGATCGATCCCGTGCGCTTCCTCTCAAACCGCTCCAGCGGCAAACAGGGCTATGCGATCGCTGCCGCGCTCGCCGAACTTGGGGCGGATGTCACACTTGTCTCCGGTCCCACTAATCTCGCGGCGCC
Organism: Caulobacteraceae bacterium; assembly: GCA_052387215.1. GTDB lineage: Bacteria > Pseudomonadota > Alphaproteobacteria > Caulobacterales > Aquidulcibacteraceae > Vitreimonas. Next base: position 12,547 of record JBQTJK010000065.1, on the reverse strand, counting down.
TGCCGGCGTGAAACGCATCGCCGTCGAAAGCGCGCGCCAAATGCTGGAAGCGTCGGAAGCAGCCCTACCGCTCGATGTGGCCGTCATGGTCGCCGCCGTCGCGGACTGGAGGCCGACGCAAGCTTCTTCCGGCAAGATCAAGAAAGACGCATCCGGCATCCCGGCGATCGCGCTGCAGGAGAACCCCGACATCCTCGCCACGCTCTCCAAACCGGGCAAGAAGCGCCCGAAGCTCGTCATCGGCTTCGCCGCCGAAACTGACGATGTCGAAGCGCACGCCCGCGCCAAGATCGCCAAGAAGGGCTGTGACTGGATTGTCGCCAACGATGTCTCGGGCGATGTCATGGGCGGCGCCGAGAACCAGGTGCTGTTGATCACCAAGGACAAAGCCGAAACCTGGCCGCGCATGGCGAAAGAAGCGGTGGCGCAACGACTTGCGGTAGAAATTGCAGCATCGCTCAACTCGAAGAGCCCTGGCCGCAAATAGACCTGCGGAAACGCAACGTCCGGGGGCTTGAGCCTCGCGCGGGAGGCGCTATGTAGAGGCCTTCATTCTCACCCTTTCCGATTCTGACGCCGAGACTGCTCGCGCGCCCGGAGCCACGACTGCATGAGTTTCCAGAACCACAACGAACGCCGTGAAGCCGCGGAAGCCGCCAAGAAGGCGATGCTCGATAAGTTCAAGAACAAGCCCTCGATCGACCCCAAGGTCGCGGCGGAGCGCGCGGAGGCCGCCAAGGCCCGCGAAGCCAAGCGTATCGAAGCCGAAGAGCGCCGCAAGGCGCGCGTCGAAGCCCAGAAGCTTGAGCGGATGCTCGCCGTCGAAGCCAAGGCGAAGGAGGACGCCGAGCGCGCCGTGCGCGAGGCGGCGGAGGCTGAGGCCAAGGCAAAGGCCGACGCCGAAGCCGCCGAGATTCGCGCCTTCGAGCAGAAAGCCGCGCGTGATCTGCGCTACGCCGCTCGCAAGGCGCGGCAGAAGTAGCCGCCAAAAAAGCAGCGCCGCCTGCGAGAGGCGGCGCGAGGATTTCAGCGCTTTCGCGGTTATCTCATCAATCGTCCCAACGCGCGCAGCGGCCATTGCGGTAGCGCCGCACGCAACGGCGATCCGGCGTCGTGGCAGCGCCGACCACAGCGCCGGCGACGCCGCCGACAACAGCGCCTTCCACTTCACCGATTGCAACCGCAGCGGCGCCGGTGCCGATCAGCGCGCCCGACGCTGCGCGCCGCTCAGTCGTGTTGCCGCATGCGGCAGCCGCAAGCACGCCAAGCGCCATCACGGCGCCTAAGCCTAGGGTTCGAATATTCCTCATGTTCAGCCTTGTGGCGTTGATCCCCGTTTGGCAACGCAGGCAACCACAGCAAGGTTCACAACACGCATCGGTGATGGAACCGCGCGACGGAACACTGTGTCGACGAGGTGGCGCGCTTACTCGGATCTCTGGAGCGTCGGCAGGTGCCAAGTGCGGATTTGCGCGTTAGGGTCACGTGATGGAAATTTCACGACGCACCTTCGCGGCAAGCGCTGTCGCTATTGGCGCGTGTGCGACGTCAACTGAGGGAACACCAATGTACGGTCTGATCGGCAAAATGCGCACGCAACCCGGCCAGCGCGATGCGCTCACCGCGATTCTCCTCGAAGGCACAGGCTCGATGCCCGGCTGCTTGAGCTATGTCATCGCGCATGATCCAGCCGACGCCGATGCGATCTGGATCACCGAAGCGTGGGATAGCGCCGAGAGCCATCAGGCTTCGCTGCAATTGCCGCAAGTTCAGGCGGCGATCGCGCGCGCGCGGCCACTGATCGCCGGCTTCGGCGAGCGGTTCGAGACCGTGCCGGTCGGCGGACACGGGCTCGTGCGCGTGAATTTGCAGCCGCGCTAGAATCGACGCAGGCCCAGGTCATGAGCAAGGTTACAATCCAGGTCACGCCGCTGCCGCACTTCGAGGGCTTGGTGTTGCCCACATACGAAACAGCACTCTCCGCCGGGATGGACCTGCGCGCCGCCGTGCCCGATGACGAACCGATCGTCGTTGCGCCCGGTCAACGCGCGCTGGCGCCGACAGGACTGACGATCGCGCTGCCTGCTGGCTACGAAGCGCAAGTGCGTCCGCGGTCTGGTCTCGCGCTGAAGCACGGCGTCACCTGTCTCAACACACCAGGTACGATCGATGCGGATTATCGCGGCGAAGTGAAAGTGATCCTGATAAACCTCGGCCAGGAGCCGTTCGCGATCAAACGCGGCGAGCGCATCGCGCAGCTGGTGATCGCGCCGGTGACGCAAGCGCAGTGGAATGTCGTCGCCGTGCTGCCGGGGAGCGCGCGCGGGGCGGGCGGCTTTGGTTCGACTGGGCGCAGCTAGCGCCGCGCGCGCAGACCGATGAAGCTCGATCGGCGCCTGCGCGGACGCTCGTCTTGTTCGCGCTCCTCGGCCTCGGCGGCCTCGTTTTCGTTCGCCTCCTCCGGCGCGGCGCGCTGCAAGGCTTCGCGGTCTTCGCGCGCCAAATGCACTTCTCCGCCGCAATCGGCGCGCGCCGCTTCAATCGAACGCCGGAACGCGACCGGATGCGCCATTGGCGGGAACACGATGATGGCTTCCCCCGTGCCGGTGACGATCACCCGCCCATAGCCGAACAAGCGTGCGATCAGCGATTGGTCGAGGGAGACGCCCTCGACGCTCTCGACGGCGAGTTCTTGCGTGTGTCGATTGAGCCAGCCTCGCTTCAAGATGACACGCCGATTGGTGACGGCGAAATCGGTCGTCGACATCTTGATCGCCATAGTGAGGAAGATGAACACGCCGACGATGATTATCCCGAGCAGGATCAGCGCCGCCCATGCGCCCACCCAGAAGATCGTCGGCCATTTGCCGCGCTGTAGGATGACTTCGCCGTCCGCCAGGCTTTGATCGATGTAGCGCATGGTTGCCTCTTTGAGACGCAACGCGGTTGCGGCGGCGGACGTTCCTTTGTGGAACTTCGGGGCGAAGGGCCTTACCTTACGTGTGTGACCTTCTCCGATGACGAACGCGACCGCTATGCGCGCCACATCCTGTTGAAAGAGATCGGCGGCCCGGGGCAACAGCGCCTGAAGGGGGCGACCGTGGCGATCGTGGGCGTCGGCGGTCTCGGCGCGCCGGCTGCGCTCTATCTTGCGGCTGCGGGGGTCGGACGCTTGCGTCTGATCGACGACGACACAGTGTCTCTGAGCAATCTGCAGCGGCAGGTGATTTTCCGGACCATAGATGTCGGCGCATCCAAGGTTGAACGCGCACGGTTCGTGCTGAACGAGCTCAACGCCCATGTCGATGTTGAGGTCGAGCATCAGCGGCTGACGGAGTCGAACTCCGAGTGTCTGCTGCGAGGCGCCGACGTTGTGCTCGACGGGACAGACGATTTCGCCACGCGCTTTGCGGTGAATGCTGCGGCCCGGGCGCTTCGTGTCCTCCTCGTTTCGGGCGCCGTTGGGCGCTGGAACGGCCAAGTCGCCGTGTTTGCACCGGGCGGCCCATGTTACCGGTGTTTGGTCCCAGAGATTCCGCCGGATGCCGAGACATGCGCGCGGGTCGGCGTCGTCGGCGCGCTGACCGGCGTCGTCGGTTCGATGATGGCATTGGCGGCGATCAAGCTGATCACCCGCGCAGGCGAGCCGCTTGTTGGCCGCGTTCTTCTGTTTGACGGCTTGAACAGCGAGGCGCGCACCGTTGCACTGAGGCGCGATCCCGCATGCCCCGTGTGCGGCGATGAGTGACGATTGGTCCGCGCAGCTGATCGCGGCGGCGCGGCGCGATATCGAGACGCGGACTCGGCTTGCGCGGAGCGGCGAACTCTTCGAGGGCTACCACCCTGAGATGGCCGCCGTGCACGATGAGAACGCAGCGCTGCTTGCGCGCGCGTTCGACGCAATCGGCTGGCCCGGCCGGCATGCGCTCGGCGAAGACGGCGCCCGCGCGGCGTTCCTGATCCTGCAGCATGCGATCGGCCATCCCGATCTGCAGCGGCGCGGGCTTGCGCTGATGCTCGAAGCGATACCGCGCGGCCAAGCCAACGCGCTCGACGCCGCCTATCTCTCGGATCGCATCGCCGTGCTCGAAGGCCACGCGCAGACTTTCGGCACGCAGTTCGACTGGGACGCGAACGGCCAGCTCTCCCCTGCACTTATCCGTGAGCCTGAGACGCTCGACGAACGACGCGCGTCGGTCGGTCTGCCGTCCATCGCGGACTCAATCGCCGACATGCGCGCCAATGCCGCGGCGGAAGGCGCGCGCGCGCCAGCGGATCTGGCGCAGCGGCGCGCTGAATATGAGGCATGGGCGCGCAAGGCCGGCTGGCGCGCTTGACCTCTGCATTCCAGCCGCCACTCTGCGCCGCGGAGGGTGGACATGCTGCGGTGGATACTTAGCGGCCTGCTGGCGCTGATCGGACTGGTCGCGATTCTCGGCGCCGGCGCTTACTTCGCGCTGAAGCGGCCCGACATTCCCTACGAGACGCTGGCGGCGCGGTATGAGAGCCCGGCGTCACGCTATGTCGACCTGCCGAGCGGCATACGCATGCACTATCGCGACGAGGGCGCTTGAGGGCGGGCCGCCGCTGCTGCTGATCCACGGCTTCTCCGCCTCGCTGCACACATGGGAGCCATGGGTCCAGCGGCTGGGCGACGATTTCCGCATCATCTCCATCGATCTTCCTGGTCACGGATTGACGCGCGCGCCTGCGGGTTACCAGGCTTCGATCGAAGCGTTCCGCGACGCAGTGCATGAGTTCGTGACGCAGCAGCAGCTGGAGCATTTCGCCGTCGCCGGCTCGTCCATGGGCGGCAATGTGACGTGGGAGTATGCGCTCGCCCATCCCGAGCGCGTCACTGCGCTGATCCTCGTGGATGCCTCCGGCTGGGAGGACACGCACCCAGCGGCGACCGATACCCCCGTGTTCAAACTCCTGCGCAATCCGGTGCTCGGCCCGCTGGTGCGCGATCTCGATAACACTCGCCTAGTACGGCAAGGACTCGAAGCCTCCTTTGCCGATCGAAGCCTTGTCGACGACATGATGGTAGAGCGCTACGTGCTGCTCTCGCGCGCGCCTGGCCATCGCGACATTCTCGTCCAGATGACGCTTGGATACGGTGAACGCAACTTCGCCACGCCCGAGCGGCTCGCCGTATTGGGCATGCCGGTGCTGATTCTCTCCGGTGACACCGATCGGCTCGTGCCGCCGGCCCACGCACAGCAATTCAACGACGCGATCGAGGGCTCGCAGCTGGTGACGTTCCAATCGACCGGCCACATCCCCCAGGAGGAGCGCGCGGATGAATCGGCGATGGCCGTGCGCGAGTTTCTGTATCGGCAGATCGAGGGCTCGGCGCTCGCTCCGCTTCCTGAAGTGGATTGCGCGACGGACGCGCGCTGCCTGAGGCGTCGCGCGAGTGTTGCAGAGAGTCGCTAGGAGCCAGCCCATGCTGATCGCACGCCGTGGATTGCTTTTCGCCGGCGCCAGCGCCGCGTTGCCGCGTGCAGCGTGGGCGCAATCGCTTGCGGCGGGCGCGTTCACCCATGGGGTCGCTTCGGGCGATCCGCTGTCGGACGGTGTCATCCTGTGGACGCGCTTCGTCGGCGGCGACGGGCGCATCGCCTGGGAGGTCGCCGACGACGACGCCTTCACCCGCATTGCCCAGCGCGGTGAAGCACAAGCGAGCGCCATCAGCGACTTCTGCGTTAAGGTTGATGCGCGCGGGCTCGCGCCCGGGCGAAGCTATTTCTATCGCTTTCTTTCCCACTCAGGCCCGTCGCCGACAGGGCTCACGCGCACCGCGCCCGAGAGCGCGGACGCGCTCACGGTCGGGCTCATCTCGTGCGCCAATTACGGCTTCGGCTATTTCCATGCTTACGGCCACCTGGCGCGGCGCGAGGACATCGATCTCGTGCTGCACACCGGCGACTACATTTACGAGTACGGGCTCGACGAATATCCCGACCCGGCCGAGACGATCGCCGGACGTGCGTTCGACCCAACGCACGAGATCGTGAGCCTCGAGGACTATTATCAGCGCTACCGGCTCTATCACACCGATCCAGATTTGCTCGAACTCCGCCGATTGAAACCCATCTCCGCAGTCTGGGACGATCACGAGATCGCTAATGACGCAACGCGGACCGGCGCACAGAACCATCAGCAGAGCGAAGGCGCGTATGCCGATCGCGTCGCCGCCGCGACGAAGGCGTATTTCGACTGGATGCCGATCAGGCGGCCTGAGGTTAGCGGCGCGCGCGTCTACCGCAGCCTCGATTGGGGCGATCTGGCGAGCATCCTGCTGATCGACACGCGGTTCATCGGGCGCGACCGCCAGCTCGACTATCGCCGCGCGCTTGGCTTGCGACTGCTTTCCGACGGATCGGGAACACAGGCGGCGGTGGAAGAATTCCGCCGCACGCAGCTGCAAGATCCCAACCGCACTTTGCTCGGGCTTGAGCAGGAAGCTTGGCTCGTCGATGCGCTCTCGCAGTCGAAGCAGCGAGGGCACACGTGGCAGATCGTTGCGCAGCAGATCGCCATGGGCGAGCAGCTGATCGGCGCCGGCGCCGTGAACCTCTTGCCAGCTGACGTGCATGGCAACACGCGCCGCTTCGTCACCGTCGGCGAACGGCTGGGCCGTCTCGGCATGCCGTGGAATCTCGACGCCTGGGACGGCTACCCGGCCGCGCGCACTCGCTTTCTGGAGGCATGCGCCGCCCATGGCGCCAATGTCGCCGTGCTCGGCGGCGACAGCCACAACACCTGGCTCAACAATCTGGCCGCGCCTGGCGGCGGCCGCGTTGCGGCGCTCGAATTCGCCGGCGCGAGCATTACTTCGCCCGGGCTCGAACGCGTGCTCACCAATGCAGCGCCGGGCGCGCGGGAGGCGATGATGCGGAGCGCCAACCCGCATTTGGCCTGGTGCGATATCACCAACCGCGGTTATGGGGCGCTCAAGTTCACCCGCACCGCCTGCGAGGCGGAATGGGTGGCGTTCGCCGATGTGACCTCGTCGCAGGCGGCGGCGCCGGCAGTGACGCGCATCAGCGCCAGGGCCAGCGTCGCCGGCGGCCCAAGCGGCTGGTCTCTTGCCTAAGCGGCGAAGCTTCGCCATGCCTTTGGCATGACTGATTGGTGGCGCGGCGCTGTCATCTACCAGATCTACCCCCGCTCGTTTCGTGATTCGAACGGCGATGGAATTGGCGACCTCCAGGGCGTGATCGAAAAGCTCGACCACGTGGCCTCGCTCGGTTGCGACGCGATCTGGCTCTCGCCGTTCTTTACCTCGCCAATGAAGGATTACGGCTACGACGTCGCCGACTATCGCAACGTCGATCCATTGTTCGGCACGCTTGCCGATGCGGATGCGTTGATCGCGCGCGCGCACGCGCTGGGGCTCAAGGTGATCATCGATCAGGTGTGGTCGCATTCGTCGGATCAGCATCCGTGGTTCGCGGAGAGTCGCTCAAGACGGGATAATCCGCGCGCGGACTGGTACGTGTGGGCGGATGCCAAACAAGACGGGTCGCCGCCGAACAACTGGCAGGCCATGTTCGGCGGCTGCGCCTGGACCTGGGATGCGCGACGGCGACAATACTACCTGCATAACTTTCTGCCCGAGCAGCCCGATCTCAATGTGCACAGCCCGGCGGTGCAGGATGCGCTGTTGGACATCGCGCGGTTCTGGCTGGAGCGCGGCATCGACGGCTTCCGGCTCGATGTGGTGAACTTCCTGACGCACGATGAGCAGTTGCGCGACAATCCGCCAATCGCGCTAACGCGGACGCCGCCACGGCCACATCAGTTCCAGCGTCATCTTTACGATCGCACACAGCCGGAGACGCTTCAGTTCATCGCGCGGCTCCGCGCCGTGCTGGACGAATACGACGCCATGGCGGTGGGCGAGATCGAAGATGAAGACCCACTGAAGGTTCAGCGCGAGTATACGGACGGGCCAGACCGGTTGCACACCGCGTACTCGTTCTTCCTGTTGCGCCAGCGCGCGATGACGCCGGCGGTGACAAAGGATGCGATGGCGCAATGGGAGGGTGCGCGCGGGTGGCCATCGTGGTCGCTCTCCAATCACGATGTGGTCCGTTTTCCTACTCGGCTCGCAGACAATGATCCGCAGCGTACGAAGCTGATGATCGCGCTATTGCTCTCGCTGCGCGGGACGGCGTTTGTTCATCAGGGCGATGAGCTTGGGCTGCCGCACGCGGAGGTGCCGTTCGAACGCTTGCGCGATCCGGAGGCGATTGCGTTCTGGCCCTCCGGCATCGGTCGCGACGGCGCGCGCACGCCGATGCCGTGGTCGCGTGATGCGAGCATGGCGGGGTTCACGGACGCGAGTGATGCATGGCTGCCGCTTGATCCACGCCACCAGGCGCTCGCCGTCGATACGCAGGGCGCGAACTCGATGCTCGAGTTCACGCGCGAGATGATTGCGCTCCGGCGCGCAAGCCCTGTCCTGCGCGAGGGAGAATTCGTTGCGCTCGACGCGCCCGAACCGGTGCTGGCGTTCGAGCGGCGCGCCGACGGCAAGCGCATGCTCTGCCTGTTTAATCTCGGGCCCGATCACATTCTGCGGCCGTTGCCAGCCTCGAGCGAGATCAAGCTCTGTGTCGGTCAAGTCACACAACAGACCGGCGGCGTGCTGTTGGGCGGGTATTCGGCGCTTTTCATCGAAACTTAGGGGCGTTCGGGTTCCAGAAGATTTGCCGCGGCTGTCCGCGGTATTGTATAACGTCGCCAATGGTCGGGATGCGCAGAAGCCATCGTCAGACGGAATCCGCCACGAAGCGGCGCCGGCCGGCGTTCGGCTTCGCCGTCCTGTTCGCGGTCTTCCTCCAAGCGTTCGTCGCCCAGGCCCACATTCACGGACCGACTGGGCTGGGCGGCATAGGCTTTGAGCAACCGGCCAGCTCCGGCGCTGAACAATCATCCGAGCAAGTCACGGCGCGCGACGATCATCAGGTTGCTTGCGCGCTTTGCCAAGTGCTGGCGACCGCGCGCGCCCTATCTCTCCCAACCGCGGCTTCAGTTCTCGGCGCTAGCCGTCCTGCTGGCGCGGCGGTGGCGATCACGCCACGGCTCGCGCCACAATTACTCAGTCATTCCTGGCAGAGCCGCGCCCCGCCTTCGATCCTTTGAGCACAGCCGCGCTCGCCGTTCGTGAGCGCATCTTCGCGCACGCTTTCGGCGTCCGCCCCCATTCATTGCTCCGAGGCACACCCAATGTACTTCCGCATCTCCACGCGCGCTCCTGCAGCGCATTTTGCGCCATCCGGCGCTCCCTTCGTTCTGGCCGCCTTCGTCGGCTTGCTGACCCCAACCGTTGCAGCAGCGCAGCAAACGGTCGAGGAATCTGAAATCATCGTCACCGCGCCCCTCGAGGGCTCGCGCATCGAGAGCTTGCAAGGCGCCGAAGTCCTGAACCGAGACGACATCGTCGAGCAGCTGAACAACGGACTTGGCGACACGCTCGACGCGACCCCGGGCGTCGCGTCGACGTTTTTCGGCGCGGGCGCGAGCCGGCCAATCATCCGAGGCTTGGGTGAAGATCGCGTGCGGGTGTTGCAGAACGGCATCGGCGCGATAGATGCCTCGACGGCCTCGCCGGATCACGCAGTGACATCCGATGGTTTGGACGCCGAGCGCATCGAAATCCTGCGCGGCGCAGCGGCCTTGGCGTATGGCGGCAACGCCATCGGAGGCGTCGTCAACGTGATCGACCAGAGCATTCCGGCCCGTCCGATCGAAGGCCTGAGCTTCGACGGCCTGGCTGCTTATTCCAGCGTCGACGAGGGTGCTCAGGGTGCAGCGAGCGCCGGCTTCGGGGCCGGGGCGTTCGCGGCGCGCTTCAGCGCGGCGGCGCGCGACGCCGATCCCTACGACACGCCCATCGGCGAAGCACTGAACCAGTGGACCAGCGTGCGCAGCTATGCGGGTGGCGGCTCGCTCGTCGGCGATTGGGGTTTCGCCGGCGCCGCGGTGAAGAGGACCGAGGACGAATACGGCCTCCTGCCTGAGGATCCGATCGAGCCCGGCGGCCATATCGAATTGGAGCAGACCCGCATCGAGACCCGCGGCGACTTCCGCTTTGATCTTGGGCCGTTCAATCGCCTTGATTACGGCTTCCAGCATTCCGACTACCAGCACACCGAGTTCGAGGGCGACGGCGCGGCGGGTACCCAGTTCACCAGCGAAGGTTGGGAAGGCCGGCTCGAAGCGCACCATGGCGGCGACGATGCGCGGCTGCGCGGCGCCGTAGGCGTGCAAGTAAGCGACGTCGATTTTGCTGCAACGGGCGACGAAGCGTTCATCACTCCGACCAACACGCAGGATTCCGGCGCGTTCATCGTCGAGCGCTACGATCTCGGCAGCTGGGGCCTCGAAGGCGGCGCGCGATTCGAACGGCGCGAGCTCGACAACGAAACACTTGGTTCGTTCGAGTTCGACAACGTGAGCGGGTCGATCGGCATGTTCGTGCGTCCGGCAGAGAACTGGTTCGTGGGCGCGACGCTCGCGCGCACGGAGCGTGCGCCTACGGCGATCGAACTCTTCGCCGACGGGCCGCACCTGGCGACGGCGAACTTCGAGATTGGCGATTCCACGCTCGAGCAAGAAACGGCGACGTCGTTCGAAGCGTCGACGCGCTTCGACAACGGGCGCGTGCGCGTCGAGCTGAACCTCTACGGCATGGAGTTCCAGGATTACATCGCCCTGGTCGAGCGCGGCGACTTCTGGTGGCTGGACGAAGACACCGACACCAGCGGCTTCGTGCCCGATGAAGCGAGCGCGCCCGCCGGCGCGGACGCGGTCTTGCCGGTGTTCAATTTCACCCAGCAGGACGCAACCTTCATCGGCGGCGAGCTTATAGCGGCGGCGCGGCTGTTCGAGGTGGGCGGCTTTGCGTTCACCGCCGATGCAGCGCTCGACATTGTGAACGCAGCGTTCGTGGGCGGCGGGCATCCGCCGCGGATTCCACCGCGTTCGCTGACGGTCGGTCTCGAAGCGGAGAACGCGCACTGGACGGCGCGGATCGAAGCCGTCGACACCGAGAAGCAGGATCGGTTGGCGCCGTTCGAAACGACAACCGACGGCTACACGTTCCTCAACGCCGGGCTTGCCTGGCGGCCGAACGACACGTGGATGCTCCGGCTCGACGGACGCAACCTGACGGATGAACTTGGCCGCGTGCACAGTTCTTTCCTGAAGGACGAGCTTCCCCTACCCGGCCGCAACTTCCGCGTGACGCTGCTGGCGAATTTCTAGGCCGCACGCGCCCCGGCTCCAGGGCCGGGGACGCGTCCGGGAAGCGTGGAAAGGGCGCAGCTACCGCGCGAAAATCGCGAGCGGCGGCGCGTGTCCGGTTGGCCGAGTTCGTCCAGAGAAGCCAACGATGCAAGCATCGTCGCAGCGACTTGAGCGAGCGTAGCGCATTGTTCCGACCGCGGCGCGCTCACGACGCCGGGCCCGCGCGCGGCGATGAAGATGGCGTCGGAGCCTTCGTGCCGGACGCCAGGCACGACGATGCTGCGCCAGCGGCCGCTGCCGTGGCCAGTCCAGCGATCGTTCGCACTAGCGCCGCGGCCCTGATCGACGGTGACGATCATAGTCGTGCGGCCGGCGGTGCGCGGATTGCTTTGGTAGGCTTGCCAGATCTCGCGGATGAAATTGTCGGCTTCAGTGGCGGCGGCGAGGTATTGCTCGTACTCGCCTTCGTGCGCGCGGTTGTCAGTGTCGCCCAGCGCGACCCAAAGCACGCGCGGCGGATCGGTGAGCGCCTGGCGCGCAGCAGCGATCACTTGCGGATCGTGCGGCGCCTCAGGTCGCGGCGGATTGAACACCGGAATGCCGCTGCGTTCGGTGTTGACGATCGCTTGCATGGTGGCCCATTCGGCGAACACTTGCACCGAAAGGCCGTGCTGACGGAGGCGTTCGAGCACGGTGACATCATCGTTGGGGACAGCGGCGTTGTAGCGGACGCGCGGATTGGGGCGGCCGGCAAGCATTTCGGCGTAGCCCGGATAGGAGAACCAATAATCGTTGGCGACGCGCGCACATGAGCGTTCGTCGCGATTGCCAATGAGCGCGCCCTTATCGCCGAAGCTCAGCAGAAACGGCGCCAGCGCCATGGCGCGATCGGGGACGTCGACGTAGCGCGCGCGATAGCGCTCATCGGCGACAAGCGCCGGATCGGCGCCGCGGAACAGATCTTCCCAGCGATAGCCATCGATGGTGACGAAGACGAAGTAGATGTCTGGTCCCGGAGTGTGGTGGAATCAGTTCAGCTGATCCCGCATTCCGGGAGAACCTATGGGCCAGATACTCCATGGCAGCGCCAAGACCACGCACGCCGTCAGAGCTGCGATACAGCGATCGAAGGCTTCGGCCAAAGAGTTAGCCGAGCGCGATGACCTCAATCCCAAGACCGTCGCCAAGTGGAAGAAGCGCGATTTCGTCGAGGACGCGCCGATGGGGCCGAAGGCGCCTCGATCCACTGTTCTGACGCCGGAAGAAGAGGCCGTCGCCATCGCCT
>JBQTJK010000064.1:0-6358 GCA_052387215.1 Caulobacteraceae bacterium | reverse complement strand
GCGTCACCGCATCGACCGCAGACAGAATCGAATTCGAGTATCTCTCGGACCGCGCAGGACTTGAACCCTTCGTGCGCGGGCTGCTGGAGGGTTTGATGGACCGGTTCGCTCAGCCGGGCGTCATTTTTTGCGCGCAACGGGCTGATCGAGCGCACTTCATCATAGAGTTCGCGAACACAGCCCGAGGATGAACAACGTTCGTGCTCTTCCTTGATGACGCCACGCTGGACAAACTCTATCCGTGTCGCCTGCGGATAACCGCGGACGGGGTCATCGAGCACGCAGGTCCAACGATATTTCGGCTATTCGGAAGGGCGGTGCTAGATCGCCTTTTTGCTGACGCGTTCGAAGTCCTACGACCGAAACCCGTTGTTGGAAGCACGCTCCAGTCGCTGAGCGGGGACCTCCCCGTCGTCGTTTCATCGCGGCATGGAGAACGTATCCGTTTCCGAGGCGCGGTTGTGCAGATCGGACACGGCGGCCAACATCTGTTGATGGCAGCCGTGCCAAACGGCGCGGGGGCAGTGTCGGAAAAATTGAGGTACGCAGATTTCGCGCCGACTGATGGGGCGGTTGATCTGCTGCTCGCCATGGAAGCGCGTGACGCCTCGGTCGAGGACGCGCGCCGGCTCGCCGAGCGTTTGGCGGAGGCGCGCGGCGCGGAGGCCGCCAACAAGGCAAAGTCACAATTCCTGGCCAGCATGAGTCACGAACTGCGCACTCCGTTGAACGCCATCATCGGTTACACTGAGATGGCCATTGAGGACGTCAGCCCGCTCGACATGAGCCAGACAGTCGCGGATCTGGACCGGGTTCTCAGCACCTCCAAGCACCTCCTCAGTCTCATCAATGAAGTTCTCGATCTTGCCAAGATCGAGTCGGGGAAAATGGACGTCAACGTGACTGGCGTGAATTTTGATGGCATTGTTCGTGAGGCCGCCGCTACAATAGACCCCATCGCGCGGAACGGCGGCAATCGTCTCGTCGTAGCGATAGAAGGCACTCTCGGCGCGGGAACGACCGACCCAAAGAAGCTGCGCCAGTGCTTGCTCAACCTGTTGGGCAATGCAGCAAAGTTCACCAGCGATGGCGTCATCACGATTTCGGCGCGCGCGCTGACGATCGACGGGGTAGACATCATCCAATTTGTAGTGGCGGACACCGGAATTGGCATGAGCCAAGATCAGATCGCCAAATTGTTCAAACCGTTCGCGCAAGCCTCCCTTGAGATCTCCCGCGTCTTCGGCGGCACCGGGCTCGGTCTTGCTATTACCAAACACCTTTGCGGGCTCCTGCGAGGCGACGTCACAGTGGAAAGCGTTGTGGGCCAAGGGAGCCGCTTTGTGCTGCGCTTGCCGCGCAACCGGCCGCACGACCCGCCAGCTGCCCTCGCGGACTCTGAGCCGTGCGCAGCGTGAGCGAGGAATCGGCATCCCCGGTGCAAAGAAACCGGGCGCAGTGCCTTTTGTCTGAATTCTGTCGGACGCGAACCACTCGAGACCGTCTCCTTCCCTCTAGGTGTGGATTCTGAGCGGGTTGTTCACGGGAGCTGGGTGCGGAAAGCTGGCGGTTGCTTGGTCCAGCCTCTTTCCGGAGCGCCCCATGAACGCGTACAAGAATGCCAAAACTACGCCCGATGTTCGAGAGCTAATGGCCGCTCGCCGCGCCCGGCGACACGGAGTGGACGAGCGCGAAATCGCATCCGCGTGCAGCACTGGCGCCGCGCTAGCGCCTCAGGAGACGACTGATGACCTTTGAGACGCTCAGCTATGAAACCGCCAACCGCACCGCGACGATCACGCTCAACCGCCCTGAGCACTACAACGCGATCGCGTATGCCATGGCGCCAGAGATCCGCGCCACCGTTGAGCTGGCCGAGGCCGATGCGGACGTCCATGTCATCGTCGTGCGCGGCGCGGGGCCCGGCTTTTGCGGCGGCTACGATCTCAAGCACTATGCCGAGCGCAAGGGCGAGATCGCCGGATCACAGGAGATGCCTTGGGATCCGACACGCTCGATTTTCAGATGATGTGGCGCAACACGCAGGACTTCATGACCCTGTGGCGTGCGTCCAAGCCGACCATCGCGCGGGTGCACGGCGCTGCGGTCGCGGGAGGTTCGGATATCGCCTTGTGCTGCGACTTCCTCATCATGGCCGAGGATGCTCGCATCGGTTATCCGCCGGCGCGGGTCTGGGGCGTGCCAACGCCGGCGATGTGGGTTTACCGGCTCGGGCCCCAGCTGGCCAAGCGGATGATGATGACGGGCGATTTGATCGACGGGCGTGAAGCCGCGCGGATCGGGCTAGCGCTCGAGGCCGTACCCGAAGCCGAGCTCGACGATGCGGTCGAGCGACTGGCGGGAAGGCTGCGCGGCGTGCCGCGCAACCAACTGATGATGACCAAGACCGTCGTCAATCAAGCCTATGACAATATGGGACTGAACAACACGCAGATGTTCGCGACCTTCTTCGACGGGGTCGCGCGCCATTCGCCTGAAGGCATCTGGTTTCGTGAACGCGCGCAGGAAGTTGGTTTCAAACAGGCCGTCGCCGAGCGTGACAGCGGCGAGCCCATCGCCAGCGCGGCGTCGAAGCGGCTGCCCACCGAAGACTGAGACCGAAGACGACCACTACCATGTCCCCCATCTGAGCGCACGACGGTGCACAAGGTATTCAAGGCCCACATCATCTTGTAACCATGAGAGTCGTCCCGCCGAATTCGCTCGGGCGGGGGCCCGGGGAAGAAGATGCCAACATCAGTGATCTTGCCTCCCGAGCGCGCCGCGATCGAGGCGCTGCGCTGGGCGATGGTGTTCATCTTCGTGTTCTTCGGCGTCGCAAAATTCGCCGCCTATGAAGCCGAGGGTGTGGCCCGCATCGCGCGCGATTATTGGCTGTTCGGCTGGATGTACCCGATCTGGGACGTCGAGGGCGCGAGCCGCGCGATCGGCGCGATCGAGCTGACCACGGGCGCGATGATCGCGCTGGGCGCTTTTTCGAGGCGCGCCGGACTGATCGGCGGTCTGATGGGCATGGCGACCTTTCTTGTGACGCTGAGCTTCACCATCGGCGCCGAACTCTGGGAGGAAGGCTATGGCTTTCCGTTCATGGGCCCGCTCGCCCAGTTCCTGTTCAAGGACGCAGCTTTGCTCGCCGCCTGTTTCGCCTTGGCGCTCAACGCCGCGCACGCCCTGAGACGGCCTAACGAGCAGTAGACCGCGACGTGCGCCACGGTCGGGAACAAATTCCTGGGCACATTTGTGGATAAGCTCTACTACCGATGGAGGTATGCTCGGCCCAGCCCCAAGCAGCCCCGGGGCGGGCGTACCCGCAAGCGAGTCCGCTTTGCGGACCGCTTGCGCCTTGGCCGAAGCGGCTCCAGCCGTCTCGCGAGCACGCAACTCAGATAGACGGCGCGGCGCCGCGTTTGGCGCAATCGGGGACCGGCGAATTGTGCGAGCAGGACCTGCTCCACAGCTGATTCCAATCTAGAAGCTAACTGCCCTTCGTGAACGTGATCGACCCCGATCAGCCGGCTGTCGCAGAGAGCTTCCTGGTCTGGCTCGCTATTTCGGCTTCGAGCTGGCAACGGCTTTGCCGATCGTCGACTGGGCCGACATGTACCACTTGCGACCGGGCGGCGACTCGATCACGCCAACCCGGCCGCTTGGTATGCACGCCGTTTTCGTCGCGCGCGCCGGGGTCGACCTCCTGCTGATCGCCGCTCTGCTCCAAGCGCTCGGAATCGCCAGCCGCAACCGTCAGCAAAAATATCTTTATGCCGAAAGACACATAGATCGTTGGACGCGCTCGTCGAAATGGCCGAGCTGACCCGCGCCATTCGCGCCACGCGCCTGCCAGACGGTGAAGACGGCGCGCCGCGTTACAATTTTTCGGTCCTGGCCGACGCCTCCCCCTCACCGACTTCCGTCACTACAACGAGGCGCGGTTGCGCGAGATCTTTCTGCGCAACACACGCGTTGATGTGCGCTCGTTCATAACCTCCTTGTTCGCGCAGCGACGCGTGAAGCAGGCGCCGGCGATGGTCACAGTGCAGGACATCGCCGCGAGTCACCGCAGCGAACTCGACCTCATGCGCGCATTCGACGAGGCCAAGCGTGAGCACGCCGCGGACATTTATCGCATCACCCATGAAGATATCGCCACAGCGCTCTTCCAGCCGCGCGACAGTTCCGGGATGCGCGAGTTCAAATTTGAACTGATCGATTTCTGCGCCAAGCTCCCACCCAGCAGTAAGAGTATCGAAACGCTGACCACCGTCGCCGTCGGCGCTGGTCGTGATGGCTTCCTCTACACGCGCAAGCGCGCCGCGCAGACTATTATCGCTCTTGTTCCCGATATCGAAGATCGCGAGACCTCGTGAACGCACTCACCGAGTTCGAAGGTCGCGGACCAGAAGTGTTTGGCGCTTACCCGCATGATTGGGAGGCGGCCGTCAGCGCATTGCGTGATCGGATAGCGCGGATGATCTAGTTCGCGATATCCCACGAACGGGCATCGGCACTCAACCGCCGCATAACGGACATTACCCCGCTCAGGGGCACAGGCAGGAAGTCGCCGATGCTGTTGGAAAAGTCGGCGAGATTTCGGCTTTCCCTTCTGAGCGGGAGGGATGGCAGGCCGATTGTTCGCCGGCAGCCAGACTGCCGGGATTGATCGCCGCTCTTTTTAAGCGGCGGCCATGGCCGGGTCCGGCGGGACCACAAGCTTGGCTAGTTTTCTCAGGTTCTGCGCCGCAGCGGCGAGGGCGAATTCGTCGTGCGCTCCCGATGGCCCGCGCAGCCTGAGGCGATCGAGTTTCAGAATCCGCTTCAGGTGCGCAAACAGCATCTCGACTTTCTTCCGCTCGCGGCGCGACTGCAAATATTCGGGCGTGTCGCGATAGCTGCGGGCCACATCGCGTGCGGCTTCGTGGACGCTGCGGGTGACCTTGCGCATCGGCTGATCGGGACAGCATTGCTGCTTGAGGGCGCAGGCGCCGCAATCGGATTGGCTGGCGCGATAGCGTCGTTGGCCGTCCTTATCGACGCCGGAGCGCGGCGTTTCATAAGCGCGGTGGAATTGGCGGAGGATTTTGCCGGACGGACATGTGTAGCTATTGGCGTCGGCGTCAAAAACGAAATCAGAGCGGCTGAAGGTCCCGTCTTCGCGCTCGCCTTTGTCCCACACCGGCACGTGCGGCTCGATGTTCTTCTCGCCCACGATCCAGGCCAACATCTCCGCGCTTCCGTAAGCCGTGTCGCCGATCAGCCGCTTCGGCTTCATGCCGAAGCGATCCTCGACGCGGTTGATCATCGCCTTGGTGGCGTTGACTTCCGCTGTGCGCAGCGCCGGCGTCGCCGCGACATCCATGATCACGGCGTGCTTTACGTCGATCAGATAATTGGTGCACCAGCCGAAGAAGGCGGGTCTGCCCACAGCCGCGGTCAACCGCGAGGCCGGATCAGACAGTGAGATCTCTTTCGGCGGCGCGGCTTGCGCGTCGAGGCCTTTCAGATATTCGCGCACCGCCCGGCTGGGGCGGTCGCCGCCCGCGCCGCCGGTCCAATCGTGGTCGTCGCCGCCATCGATATGATTTGCCGGTTGGCGTCAGCGCGGATGATGCTGGCGTCGGTGGCGAAGCCTTCGCCGCCGACCAGGCCCTTGTCCAGGCAGGTCTTGACCGTGGTCTCGAACAGAGCGCGCAGAAGGTCGGCGTCGCGGAAACGGCCGTGGCGGGTCTTTGAGAACGTCGAATGATCCGGGACTGTCGCTTCAATGCCAAGCCGACAAAACCAACGATAGGCGAGATTGAGCTCAACTTCCTCGCACAGCCGCCGCTCGGAGCGGATGCCGTAGCAATAGCCGATCAGCAGCATTCGCAGCATCAGCTCCGGATCGATCGAAGGCCGGCCGGTGTGAGAGTAATAGGGCGCTAGTTGCGCCCGCAGATCGGAGAGATCGAGTACGGCGTCGATCTTGCGCAGCAGGTGATCGGCCGGAACCACGTCATCGAGATTGAATTGGTAGAATAATTGGCCCTGCGCGCCAGACTTCTCTCCCATCATCGCCGCCTCCCTCGCTAACAAGACAAGAGAATCAGCGTTTGCCTAACAGCGCATGGAGTATTTCAACAAAATTCGCCGAGAGCTGCCGTTCGAACCGGCCTCGGCAAAGTCGCGACAAGCCAAACGGTTTGGGGTTAAGCTCCGTCGGTTCTTCGTGGGGGCATGCATGGGCGTCGTGGCGCGCGGAATGGTGGTGCTGGTCGCGGCGCTGCACGTCAGCTTTCTGGTGCTGGAGATGTTTCTCTGGAACGGGCCGATCGGTCAGCGCGTGTTCGCGATGACGCCGCAA
>JBQTJK010000063.1:0-2710 GCA_052387215.1 Caulobacteraceae bacterium | reverse complement strand
CCGTCGGCGCGTTTGGCGATCTCGGAGGCTTTCTCGATTAGGTCTTCCGGCGTGCGCGCATAGAATTGCGGATCGGTGCGCAGGAAGCGCTGGAACGCGGCGAAATCGCCGCGGAAGCCGCTGGCGCGGATTTCCCCTTCCATCTCTGCGCGGATGCGCGCGACTTCGGTATTGCCGAGCGCGTGGATTTCTTCCGGCGTCATCTCGGTGGTGGTGTAGGTGCGGACGAGAAAGTGGTAGAGGTCTTCGCCGCCCGGGACAGAGCGCAGGCCGATGCCAGGACGCGCGGCTGGCAGGTACTCGCTTTCGATGAAGGTCACCGTCTCGCGATGCACCGGCAGGATGCGCTCGCGGATGGTGGCGCGGGCGCGAGTGCGGTACTGTTCCTGTTGCGCTGCCGGGATATTCTCCGGCATCGACGCCAGTGGCGTCAGCAGAGTTGTTTCCAATGTTTCGACCTGCGCCCGCGCTGTCGCCAGCGCCCGATCGACGACGATGCGCGGCTGGGTATAGCCCGTTTCGATGCCGCGCCGCGCATTGGCGAGGCTCTGTTGATAAAAGGTCGGCAGCGCTTCCAAGCGCGCCAGCCACGCTTCCGCGTCGTCGCCAGATTGGATCGGGGTGGTGTAGGCGAGGTAATCGCCGAAGGTGAAAAAGCCGTCGCCATTGCTGATCGGCACGCGGCTGAAATCGAGATCGATGCCTTCGATGCTCTGATCGATCACGCGCATCAAATAGGCCCGATTGAGCGCGTCCTCGCTGTTCAAGCCGCGCGCCGGCACGCGCTCGAGCCGCGTCTTCAGCGCCACGAGCTCAGTGCGCTGCGCCAGCTCTGCTTCGCGCGACGCATCCGGCAGCCGCCTGAGCGCGGCGCGATCGCCTTCGGAGGCGGACGTCAGCGGATCGTAACGGCGAGCCATTTCCTCGTAGGTCGCGATCACAGTCGCCAGCGCCCGGTTGCCGCGCTGCTGACTGAAGGCCGGCGTGCTGGCGGCCGCCAGGAAAGCGGCGGCGCAAATGGCGAGTGTGCGGATCATTCGCTTATCCCCCTCGAAGCCCAGCAACGCTAGCACGCGCCAAGCCCGGCGGGCACGCGAATCGACCGGCGGCAGCGTCAATTCGTTTGATTGACTTGGAAGCGTCCGCGCCTATCTTCGCGCCCGCAGATTCCGCACCTATATCAAGAACAAGAGGCCCACGATGGCCGGCGCCTCCCGCCCGGAAGACAGACCCATTGCGCCGCATCTCTCCGTGTGGCGCTGGCACGTCACGATGGCGAGCTCGATCCTGCATCGCCTGACCGGCATCGGGCTCTACGGTGCGGCGATCGGCTTGGCGCTGTGGCTGATCGCGGCGGCCGCCGGCCCTGAGACCTACGCTATCGTCGATACGATCCTTTCCGCCTGGTACGGCCAAGCCGCGCTTTATCTGATTGTCGCAGCGCTTGCCTATCACCTCGCCAACGGCATCCGCCATCTCGTGTTCGACACCGGCGCCGGACTCTCGCCCGGCGACGCAGACACCAGCGCCTGGTTCGCCATCCTGTTCGGCATCGTTGCGCCCATCGGCCTGTGGGCGCTGCTGACGTTCGGAGGCTAGGCGCATGAACGAACGCAGCATGCGCACCCCGCTCGGCCGGGTCCGCCATCACGGCGCCTCGCGCGAGGGCACGGGCCACTTCATCGCCTTACGCGTCACTTCGATCGCGCTGGCGATCCTGGCGCCATGGTTCGCCATCGCCGCAGCCCTGTCGATCCGCGACGCGAGCTATCTCGCTGCCATCGACTTCATCTCCAATCCGGTGAACGCCGTCGGCGTCATCTTGTTGGTAGCGATTGGGCTCTACCACATGTCGCTCGGCATGCAGGAAGTCATCGCCGACTACATCCTGAAGCCCTTCACCAAGGTGGCGCTGCTGTTCTTGAACGTGGCCGTGCCGCTTGTGCTCGCCGTCGGCGCCGTCTTCGCCGTGCTGCTCGTGAATTTCGGAGTCTGACTTGGCCGCTTACAGTTGGATCGATCACACGTTCGATGTTGTCGTCGTCGGCGCCGGCGGATCGGGATTGCGCGCCGCGCTCGGCTGTGCGCAGGCCGGTTTGAAGACGGCCTGCGTCACCAAAGTCTTTCCAACGCGCTCGCACACGGTCGCCGCCCAAGGCGGCATCTCCGCCGCGCTCGGCAACATGGGCGAAGACAAGTGGCAGTGGCACATGTTCGACACCGTGAAGGGATCGGACTGGCTGGGCGACCAGGACGCGATCGAATATCTCACGCGCAATGCGCCGGCCGCCGTCTATGAGCTCGAACACTGGGGCGTGCCGTTCTCGCGCACCGAGGAAGGCAAGATTTATCAGCGCGCCTTTGGCGGCATGACCCGCAATTACGGCGAAGCGCCGGTGCAGCGCACTTGCGCCGCGGCCGATCGCACCGGCCACGCCATGCTGCACACCATGTACGGCCAGTCGCTCAAGTATGACGTCGACTTCTTCATTGAATACTTCGCGCTCGACCTCATCATGGACGAAGACGGCGCCTGCCGCGGCCTCACCGCTTGGTGCCTCGACGACGGCACGCTGCATCGCTTCCGTGCGCAGACCGTGGTCATCGCCACCGGCGGCTACGGCCGCGCCTATTTCACCTGCACCGGCGCGCATACGCAGACCGGTGACGGCAACGCCATGGTCTTACGCGCCGGCCTGCCGTTGCAGGA
>JBQTJK010000062.1:0-46994 GCA_052387215.1 Caulobacteraceae bacterium | reverse complement strand
AGGGCCGCTCGGATCGAACGGCGTGTCCGGCGCATGCGGCAGCACGCGCTCGATATAGTATTTTAACTTGCGGATGACGCTGTTGGCGTCGCCCATCGCATTCTCGGCTGGAATGAGCGGGCCGAAGGTGAGCTTGTAGGTCTTGCCTCTTTTGTTCAGCAGCTCGTGGAAGAGGGTGATGTCGCGTAGCTCGGCGGAAATCTGCGAGAAGGTGTGAAACCAGAACGAAAACGGGCCGCTCATATGCACGGGCAGGATCGGCAGCTCATACTTGCGCGCAAGGCTGGCCGCGGTCGGCATCCACTCGGGGTCGGTGAGTTGACCATCGCGCATGCGTGCGAGACGTCCGGCCGGGAAAATAGCCAACGGCCTGCCGGCCTCGAACGCTTCGTCCGTCATCTTCAGCGTCACCCGCGTCCGTTCGCGCGTGCGCTTGGCCTGCACCCATTCGACCGGGATCAGCACCTCGGTGAAGCGCGCGCAAACGCGCTCGGCGTCGGAGTTGGCGTAGAACAGCGTGTCCGGTCGCGCGTGCTTCAGAGCGTCATAGAGCGCGACGCCATCGGTGATGCCGGTGGGGTGGTTCGCTAGGATCAGGAACGCGCCGTGCGCCGGCATGCGCTCCAGGCCGGTGACATCGAGCTTTACCGAAAGCAGCTCGGAAACCGATTCCAGCGCCTCGCGCCCGCTCATCGGCGCGATCAGGTCGGCCATGCGGACGGCCTTGTCGTAATTCAGCACGGTGTAAAGGATCGGCCGCAGGATCGGCCACGCGGCGCCGTGGGAAAGCTTCGGCGCGCGCTCCTCGATCAGCACGTCGACGATGTGCTTCGCCCGCGCGGCCTGCGCGCGGCTTGGCGTGACGACGGCGTCCATGGCGTTCATCGGTTCTCCCGACTCGGAGCGCTGGGCTAAGGAAGCACGGTGCGCAGCCCCAGCAAAGGGGCCGCTGCGGCTTGCCTTCAGCGGATTCTGCGGGCTTTTTTGCGGCGCGCCGCCCGCGGCGCCAACCCGGAGATGCAATGACCTCGCCCTTGGCCGCGTACCGCCGGCGCCTGGCCGAAGGCGAACTTGAGCCCGACGCCGACCAGGCGCGGGCGGCCGAGCGGCTCGAGGCGCTGGCGGCAGACCTGGGCCGTTGGCAGCCGGGCGGCTGGCTGACGAAGAGCGAACCGCCGCGCGGGCTTTACCTCTGGGGGCCAGTCGGGCGCGGCAAATCGATGCTCTTGGACCTCTTCTTCGAAGCGGCGCCGGTGAGGAGGAAGCGGCGGGTGCACTTCCACGAATTCATGTTGGCCCGCCACGCCTTCCTGCGCGAGGCGCGCGCGAGGGGCGCGGGCCAGGATCAGCTGATCGGGCAGGCGGCACGACAGGTGGCGGTGGACGCGCGTCTGCTGTGCTTCGACGAAATCCAAGTCACTGACATTGCCGATGCGATGATCCTGGGACGTTTGTTCGAACGGCTGTTCGAGGAAGATGTAGTGATCGTCGCTACCTCGAACCGTCCGCCTGACGATCTTTACAAGAACGGCCTCAACCGCCAGCTCTTCCTGCCGTTCATCGCGCTCTTGAAGCGAAAGCTCGACGTGATCGGGATCGCGGGGTCGCATGACTTCCGATTGCGCCAGCTGATGGCCGCGCCTGTCTACTACGCACCGCTCGGCCCCGCCGCTGATGAAGCGATGGATCGCGCTTGGCGACGGCTCACGGCTGGCGCGGCGCCGCAGGCAATGACGCTAGATGTGGGCGGGCGTGAGTTGCGTGTGGAGCGCGAAGCGGCGGGCATTGCGCGTTTCACATTCGACGAGTTGTGCGCGCGGCCGATGGGCGCCGCAGATTATTTGGAGATCGCAGAGCGGTTCCACACGGTGTTGCTGGAGAACATTCCGCGGCTTTCGCCATCCATGCGCGAGGAGGCGGCGCGCTTCCGCACCTTGATCGATGCGCTCTACGAAGCGAAAGTGAAGCTCGTCGCCTCGGCGGAAGCCCAGCCGCAGGATCTCTACCCCGCCGGCGACCAGAGCTTCGAATTCGAGCGCACGGCCTCGCGACTGATGGAAATGCGCAGCGAGGCCTATCTCGCTCTGCCGCGACGCGACGCGGAGTGGAAGAGCGGGATCGTGGATTAACTTCGCTCGGTCGCCGAAGTCAGGTTCACATCGGAGCGCGGTTGCGCACCCATTGCGAGAGCAGCCACTTTTCGCCCGTCACCGGCGGTAAACCGGCGTGGAGCGTGCGCAGGTCTGGCCGATTGACCGGATCGACATTGGCGAAGGCCAGGGCATCCCCAGTGCGCCCTTTGAAGCGATAGCCAATGCGCGGGAAGTCTGTCTCGCCGCCCTCGTAGTCCTCGTTCAGATAAACAAGGAAGGTCGCAATGCGCTGACCGCGCTGTTGCAATTCGGTGGCCATGCCCGGGCTCTGATCCTCAAAAAAATCGCAATGCGGCTCGAATTGCTGGCCCGGTGAGTAATGCAGCACAGAAGGCGGTTCGAGGAATGTGCTCGGCAAACCAAGCGTGTTGGCGATCCGTTGCTGCAAGAAGACCATCACAACGTCGATTTCCATCGGTCCGACGGTAGCGTCGCTATTCGAGCGAGCCGCGTCCACTCTGATATCTCCGCGTGCCTTGTCGTGGACGGCGGCCGGTTGTAGCCGCCTGCGATTGGCTTGAATCACCCAACCGCACTCTTCGGCGCTCATGAAGGCGCGGATCGTTCGAATCCGCGGCGCATCGCTGACCACGCTCGAAGGACGAGGCGCGATCCATTCGCGGATATTCACCCGATCCTGACTGGCCTTTGGCGTGTCGCCGGCGCTGCGGGCCAAGACGGACAATTCCTGCCTCGCCGGATCCCAGCCGAGCTCGGCGGCCTCTCGCAGCAAGCTGACGCTCCGGTCCCAGTCTGGCTTTTCGAACACGCCAGCGGCGAGGAAATATGCGAGCCGCGCAATCGCCTCCCCGCTGCCCAGCTGGGCCGCGTGGTCCAGCCGCCGCATGCCCTCCTTCAGGGCGTCTGGCGCGCCCGACGAAAGAATGCGATTGGCTTCGGCAACAGCCTCTTGTGCGCTTGCTTTGGCGTCGCTCATTACTGTTCCTTGAGCCGCGTACCTTAGGCTTTGGCTGCACCGGGACTCAACTGGCCATGTGTTAACGGCGCGCCGTTTGGCGCCCTGTCTCGGTCAGCGCCGCCGCCGCGGCGTGCCGAGAATGCCGCGCATCAATTCGCGCACGATGGTGTTGAACACGCCGCTTGCTACACGGCCGCCCTGGCGTTCGAGCGGCGTCGTGCGAGAGCCGCCGCGGGTTGAGCGCGACCTGGTCGAGCCGCTGCTGGATCGCGAACGCGAGGCGCGCGCCGCTTCCTTCTCTCGCGCCGCGCGTTCCTCCTCGTGCGCTTCCGCTTCCGCGAGCTGAGTGGCTCGTTTGCCTAGAATTTCGTGCGCACTGACGCGGTCGACGGCTTTTTCGTAGGCTCGTCCTGCCGTGTTGGCCTTCATCAGTACGGCGCGCTGCGCCGGTAGGATCGGTCCGACTTGGCTGTTGGGCGGGCGGATTTTCGTGCGCGCTACCGGCGTTGGCGCGCCCTTGGCGTCCAGCGTGGAGACCAGAGCCTCGCCGACGCCCAGTTCCTGGATTTCCTTCGCAACATCCACGTTCGCATTGGCGCGGAACGATTGCGCCGCCGCACGCACGGCCTTCTGATCCGTCGGCGTGTAGGCGCGCAGCGCGTGCTGGAAGCGGTTGCCGAGTTGGGAGAGCACGATCTCCGGAATGTCGGTTGGCGATTGGGTGACGAAGTAGATGCCGACGCCTTTTGATCGGATCAGCCGCACCACCTGCTCGACCTTGTTCATCAGCTCCTTCGGCGCGTCGCGAAACAGGAGGTGCGCTTCGTCGAAGAAGAAGACCAGTTTCGGCTTGTCCTGATCGCCGACTTCAGGAAGCTCCTCCCAGAGTTCACTCATTAGCCAGAGCAGGAAGGCTGAGTAGAGGCGGGGCGACTGCACCAGCCGCTCGGACGCCAGCACGTTGATCGTGCCTTTACCATCGGGCCGGGCGCGCAGCAGCTCATCGAGCTTGAACGCTGGTTCGCCGAAGAAGCGGTCGGCCCCGTCCATCTCCAGCTGCAGCAGCTTGCGCTGCAGCGCCGCGATCGATTGCGGCGTGACGAGGCCGTACTTCTTGCCGATGTCCTCGGCATTGTCGGAGAGATGGGTCAGCAGCGAGCGCAGATCGTTGAGGTCGAGCAGCAGGCCTTCGTTCTTGCCTTCGTTGAGCCAATCGTCGGCGAGCCGGAACGCGATGGTCAGCGCGCCTTCCTGCGCTTCGGTCGCTTCGAGAACGCGGCCCATCAGCACCGGACCCATCTCCGTCACCGTGGTGCGCACCGGGGGGCCGAGCTCGCCATAGACGTCCCAGAACGCCGCGGGCGCGGCTTCAGGCGAGAGCGGCATGCTGATCTCGGCCGCGCGGGAAGCGGCCCAGGCGGGCGGCGGATCGCCGGCGGCGGCGACGCCCGAAAGATCGCCTTTGATGTCGGCGGCGAACACATTGACGCCTTCTCGCGCGAACGCCTCGGCCAGCACCTGCAGCGTCACCGTCTTTCCGGTTCCCGTCGCGCCAGCGATCAGGCCGTGGCGGTTGGCGCGCTTCAGCGCCAGCGTCTGCACGCCTTCTGGCGCGACGCCGATGTCGATGGTTTCCGCCATGCTGCGCGACTCCCGTCTTCGCCCAACAGCTTGGCGCATTGGGCCTTTCCGGCCAAGCAGGGCCTTGCGCCGCAGCCGGACGCACCGCAAGAGGGCGCGATGGCCAGTTTGGATGTTTCGCAGCGCGGCGCGCTTTGGATCCTCGCCACAGGCGTTATTGCCGCGGGACTCTATTTCCTGCGCGAGCCGCTCACGCAGTTTGCCCTGGCGATCATCCTTTGGCTCGCGATTGATGGGCTGACGGAGACGCTCGACAAGCGCATTCCGTTCGCGCCGCGCTGGCTGGCGCTGCCGATCGCGCTGATTCTGGTGTTGAGCCTGGTGGCGCTGATCATCTTCGTGATCATCGACAATCTCGCCCACATCGTCGGGGACCTGAACCGGTACGAGTTCAGGCTGAACCAAGTCATCGGCCAAGTTCACCAAGCGATCGGCAGTCCGGGCGTCGTGCCAACGGTTCGCGACCTCATCGCGCAGGCCAATCCAGGCAACCGGCTTGCGGCGGAGGTTGGTCAGAGCCTGCAGAACTTCATGTCGGCCGCCGTCTTCACCTTGATCTATTTGGCTTTCCTCTTCCCCGCCTCGGCGGTGATGAAGGACAAGCTCGACTTGATCTTCCGCGGCAAGGGCCAGCGCGAAGCGGCGCGCGGAGTGCTGGCGCGCATCCGCGTGTCGATGGAACGCTATTTGTGGGTTCAGACGGTGATGAGCCTTATCATCACCGGGCTCACTTACGTCACGCTGCGCATCATCGGCTTGGAAAATGCACTCTTCTGGTCATTTTTGATTTTCTTTTTCAACTATATCCCGACCGTCGGATCGATCGCTGCCGTGGCGCTCACCACTGCCGTTGCGCTTGTGCAATTTCCAACCTTGGGGCCTGTCGCGGCGGTCTTCGCCAGCGTCGGCCTTTGGCAATTCGTCATCGGCAATTTCATTCAGCCGCGCATGACAGGAGAGTCATTGAATCTCTCGGCCGTCGTCGTGCTGCTTGCTCTGGCGATCTGGGGGACGGTCTGGGGCATCGTCGGCGCCTTTCTCGCCGCGCCGATGACGGTGATGATCATGATTGTATTGGCGCAATTTCCATCGACGCGCTGGATCGCAATTTTGCTCTCCGCCGACGGCAAGCCGACACCCGAAACGACTCGTCTGAGTAAGTCCGAGTCCGGATCAAATTGATGTTGCGAATCGGCGACGAACATGTATCGGTGATATGAACGTCGCCGGGGCTAGGGGCGTTTCGGCAAACGCAACTAAAGTTCGCACCTGTCTCGGCGCGCTCGAACGTCAGTTTTGACGTGTCGATCCGCGCGCGTGGGCTCATGAGGGGCTTCATCAGGCGGGGCGGCCGTCGCCATCGACCAGGCCTCCGCGTGCGTCCCCCACCCAGCCTGCTGCGAGGCCTGCAGGCGCCGCTGGGCAGCTTGTCCCCGCTCGGCGGCGCCGCCAATTTGACAGGACAATGTGACTAGCGCCGCCGCCCTGACGAGCGCGCGGGGTTTCTCCGCGCCGGCCATGCGCCGATGCACGCCACGGGCCCGAACTTGGCGCCAAAACACCCCGTTCCGGCGGTTGCACCTGACGCCGGGGCGAGTAGGTTCGCGCCCAAAATAAGGAAACGCTCCCATGGACGCCGCTGCTGCGCGCCAGGAACTCCCGCAAACCGCTGACCAATTTATCGATCAAGCCGCCAGAGGCCCGTGGCCCGCATTCCGCGCCAACGGCGCCGTGGACGCCGCAGCCGAAGCCTTCCTGCGCGGCCTCTACGAGGATGCCTCGGACGACGAACTGGGCGACCTATCAGTTGAGGACTTCGCGGCGCTTGCGCACGACTTTTGGATTTGGCGCGCCGAGCGGGAGTGCGACGAGCAATGCGTTCGCATTCGCCAAGGCGTCGGCGTCAACGGCAATAGGCTCGACCGCGACATTCTCGAAATTGCCGGTCCCGACATGCCGTTCCTCGTCGACTCCGTGATGGGGGAAATTGCCGACCAAGGGATCACGTCGCTCGCCATGTTCCACCCGCTCGCGCCGTCGGCAAAAGGGAAGGGCCGGGACTCGCTCATTCAAGTCCATTTGCCATGCCTCTCGGCGCAGAAGAGCAAGGATTTGCTCGACGGCGTGCGGGCCTCTTTGGCGGACGTTCGCGTTGCCGTCGCCGACTTCCAGGCCATGCGCGAGCGCATGCTCGATTGCGCAGCGGAGCTTGAACAAGCCGAGACCAACGCGCCGCCGGAAGAAGTGGCTGAAGCCGTCGCGCTACTGTGCTGGCTGGCGGCCGATAAATTTACATTCCTCGGTTCGCGCGACTATCGGTACGTGCGCGACGAACAAGGCGCGCTGACCCCGCACGAACCCGAGATCTTGGAGGAAACTTGTCTCGGCATACTGCGCGACGTGACGTGTTACGTGCTGCGCACGTCGGCCGAGCCGATGGTGCTGACGCCGGAATTGAAGCGTCTGGTAGCCGAGCCTGCGCCGCTGATCGTGGCGAAATCTACATTGCTCGCGCGTGTGCATCGCCGCGCCATGGCCGACTACATCAGCGTCAAACGCTACAACGACAAAGGTGAAGCCTTCGGCGAAGTGCGCTTTGTCGGCCTCTTCACCAGCGAGAGTTTCACCGAGCCGACGCGCAATATTCCTATGCTGCGCCGCAAGGCGGAATGGGTGATGAACAAGGCCGGATTCGCGCCCGGCGGCCACAACGCCAAGACGCTGCGCAAGATAATCGAATACTATCCGCGCGAGGAGCTGTGGCAGGTGTCGCGCGACGAGCTACACACGATTGCGCGCGGCGTTCTGCACTTGCTCGACCGCCCACGCTCGCGCGTGTTTATCCGGCGCGATCGATTCAACCGCTTCGTCACCGCGCTCGTCTATATTCCAAAGGACCGCTACGATTCCGATGTCCGCGAGGCGGCGGGTCAGCTGATCGCCCGCGCCTTCGGCGGCGAAGTCGAAAACTTTCAGCCGCAGCTTGGCGAAGGCCAGCTCGCGCGTGTGCTGTTCGTGATCGGCGAGGTCGATAAGACGCGGCCAGCCCCGAATCTGCACGAGCTCGACACGAAATTGGCCGCGCTCCTCCACACTTGGGAAGATGCATTCACACAGGCCCTGATGCGTTCGGATCGGTTCGCGCCCGGCGCCCGCGAGGAGGCGGCCAATCGTTTCCAGAACGCGTTTACGGCCGCCTATCGCGAGCGTTACCCCGTCGATGAAGCACTGATCGACACCGCTGAGATCATGAGCGCCCGCGACGACGAGACCATTCGCGCGCGCGCCTACCGCCGCCCTGGCGACGCCACCAACATCATGCGCTGCAAGTTCTACGCCCGCGGCGATGTGCTGGCGCTGTCGGCGACCGTGCCAATCCTCGAGAACATGGGCCTTTTCGTCGATTCCGAAGTGAATTTTGAAATGCATCTGAGCGCGGACGCCTTCCACGCCGCCCAGCGCATTTACATTCACGACATCGAGTGCCGATCCGCCGACGGCAAGCCGATCGATCTTGAGCGTGCTGGGGCGCCGTTCGAACAAGCCTTTGCGGCTGTGTGGACCGGAAAAGCCGAGAACGACGGCTTCAACAAGCTTATCCTTGGGCTGCCGTGCTCATGGCGCGAAGCGGCGCTGATCCGGGCGTTGGCCCGCTATCGCCAGCAGACCGGTCTCGATCCGACGCAAGCGGCGCAAGAGCAAGCGCTTGCGAACAACCCCAGGATCGCTGCGCTCATCCTTGCCTGGTTCAAGGCGCGCTTTGATCCGAATCTGCCGGAGACCATGGATACGCGCATTGCGCGCTCGTCGAAGCTCGAATTCATGATCGAGGCCAAGCTGACCGAAGTAGTGAGCCTGGACGCTGACCGTGCGCTACGGCGCATCGCCCATCTGGTGAAGGTGATCCGGCGCACCAATTATTACCAAACTGGCCGCGACGGCGAGCCAAAGCCGTACATATCGTTCAAGATCGACTCGAATGCGGTGGCGGAATTACCAGCGCCCAAGCCGTATCGTGAAATCTGGGTCGCCTCACCGCAAGTCGAGGGCGTGCACCTGCGTTTTGGTCCTGTCGCACGCGGCGGCTTGCGGTGGTCCGATCGCCGCGACGATTTCCGCACCGAAGTCCTCGACCTCGTGAAGGCGCAACAGGTGAAGAACGCCATCATCGTGCCGGTCGGCGCCAAAGGCGGCTTTTTCCCAAAACGCCTGCCGCCACGTGGCGCGCCTGAATATCAGGAAGCCGGCGTTGAAGCGTACAAGACATTCCTGCGCGGTCTTCTCGACGTCACCGACAACATCAAGGGCGATGCCATCGTTCCGCCGCGCGACGTCGTGCGCTGGGACGATGACGATCCGTATCTGGTCGTGGCCGCGGACAAGGGCACCGCGACGTTCTCCGACATCGCCAACGCCATCAGCGCTGAGTATGGCCACTGGCTCGGCGATGCGTTCGCGTCCGGCGGTTCGGTCGGCTACGACCACAAGGTCATGGGCATCACCGCCAAAGGCGCATGGGAGGCGGTGAAACGCCACTTCCGCGAAATCGGCAAGAACATCCAGGAGGAAGAGTTCACGGTCATCGGCGTCGGCGACATGTCGGGCGACGTGTTCGGCAATGGCATGCTGCTTTCGCGCAAGATCCGCTTGCTGGCCGCCTTCGATCACCGCGACATCTTTATCGATCCCAATCCGAAAGATTGCGAAGCAAGCTGGGTCGAGCGCAAGCGCCTGTTCGATACGCCCCGCTCGAGCTGGCAGGACTACGACAAGAAGCTCGTCTCCAAGGGCGGCGGCGTCTTCTCGCGCGGCCTGAAGACGATCCCCATCAGCAAAGAGATCGCTGCGCTCGCGGGCATCGACAAAGCGGAAATCACACCCACGGAATTGATGTCGGCGCTGCTGAAAGCGCAGTGCGAGCTGATGTGGTTCGGCGGCATCGGCACTTACATCAAAGCGCGGAACGAAGCGCATGCGGATGTCGGCGACAAGGCCAACGACGCGATTCGCGTGGACAGTGAGGACCTGCGCGCGCTGGTCGTGGGCGAGGGCGCGAACCTCGGCGTCACACAGAAGGGGCGTATCGCTTTCGCCCGCAATGGCGGGCGCATCAACACCGATGCGATCGACAATTCAGCGGGCGTCGATACATCGGACCACGAGGTCAACATCAAGATCCTTCTCGCCGATGCGATCAACAACGGCGCGCTGAAGGCCGATAAGCGCGACAAGCTCCTGGAGTCGATGACAGACGAAGTCGGCGCGCTCGTGTTGCAGAACAACTACGACCAGACCGGCGCGCTCTCGATCGCTCAGGCGAGCGCCGTGAACGACCTCGATAGCCACGAGCGCTTCATCCAGCGCCTCGAAGCGGAGGGGAAACTCTCGCGGCGCGTCGAAGGCTTGCCGCTCACGGGCGAATTCGCGGCGCTGCGCGCGGCAAAGCTGGGCATGACCCGTCCCGAATTGGCGAAGCTCGTGGCGTACTCGAAGATCAACCTGTTCGACTCGGTTGTGGCCTCGCCCGCGCCGGACGATCCGGCGTTTGCGGAGCCGTTGAAGCAATACTTCCCGCGAGCGTTATGGAAGTTCGAGGCGGAGATGGCTCGCCATCGTCTGCGGCGTGAGATCATCGCCACGCGCCTGGCGAACGATCTTGTCAATCGCTGCGGACCATCGTTCGTCGACCGGATCAAGGAAATCTCGCGCGCTCGCACAGTGACGGTCGCACTGGCGTTCGAGGCGTCGCGCCGCATCTTCGAACTCGAAGCTCTTGTTATCCGCATCGACGCGCTCGACAACAAGGTCCCGGCTGCAGCGCAGACTGCGTTGCACCAGCGCGTTGGCGGCGCGTTGCGCCGTGCGGTCACTTATCTCGCTCGCAACGCTGGGTTCGAGAGCGACAAGCCGCCAAGCGTTCTCGATGTCGTGGCGCGGTACTACGAACCGGTGCGTGAGCAGCGTGCGACGATCAAAGATGACCTCAGCGCGATCGAACACGAGCGGGTCGAAGTGCGACGCAAAACGCTAGTTGCGCTGGGTGCGCCCGAGGACATCGCCTACGAGGCCGCGTTGCTATCGCCATTGACGCTTTCGCTCGACGTGGCCGACATGGCGCGCCACACGGGGTGGCCGGTGCAAGCGGCGTCGAACCTTCACTGCGTCATCGGCGCCGAACTGGGGCTCGATGCGCTCCGTGATGCGGCCACCAACATGAAGCTCGAGCAGCACTGGGATCGCCTCGTAGTGCGGCGCGCGGCCGGCGATTTCGGTGAGGCCCAGGTGAAACTGGGAGAAGCCGCAGCGAAAGCGATCGGCGCGCCTCCAAAGCACGCCGATATCGCTTGGGCTACGGAAGCCGCGCAGAAGTGGATCGCCTCGCTCGGTCAGCCCGCCATACGCGCGCGCTCTGCGTTTGCCGAACTCGACGGCCAGGGCCCATGGACGTTCGCGAAGTTGATGCTGATTTCCGCAGAGTTCAACGCGCTAGTGGCCGCGGTCCGTTAGAGCGCTTCGATCATCTCCTGCAGCAAGGCGTGCTCGCGTGCGGTGGACGCCGCGCTATAGCGCACGCGGGGATCTTCGGCGTGTTGGTCTTCGAACGCGTGCGTGGCGTTTTCGAACAGAAGGATTTCCATCGGCGTCCCGCGCGCGCGCTGCCGCTCCAGCGCCGCGCGCGAGGAGCCGACGATATAGTCGCGCTCGGCGATGATCGCCGTGCTGCGCGGCGCGAGACGCCAGTCACGGCGGCCGGCATACGTGCCGACGCCGGCGTAAGGATAGACGATCATCGTCGCCGTCAGCCCTGTGAGAGGTTCGCCTTCGAGATCGTCGAGGCCGGTCGCACGACGCATTTCTTCTCCGGAGCGGAGCGCTAGCGCATCCATGATCGTCCAGCCGCCATGGCTCCAACCAATGACGCCGATGCGGTTGGGGTCCGCCCAGGGTTGCGCCCGCGCCCAAGTCATCGCCGCGTAAAGATCGCCGGCGCGTTCGCGCCCCTGCAGGCGCGCGCCGGTGCAGACGGTAGCGAACGCGGCGATACGGCTGATGCGGCGCGGCGCAAAGGAATCGACAACAACGGCCGTCGCTCCAGCGCGCGCCGCGGCGTCGGCCATTTCTGCGATGAACGGGCGCGGCCCGCCGCAGCCGTGCAGCATGATGACGACCGGCGTAGGCGCCGTTGCCTGCTCCGGCCGGCGCACGGTGAAATGCGGCGCGAGCCTAGCGACGCGCTGCTCCAGGGTTTCCGCGAACGCCTGCACCGGCATGGTCAATCCCAGGACAAGAACTACACTCGCCAAAATGGGGGCGATGCGGACGGTCGCACAAGGCTGGCGCTGCATGTGCCATTGGGCCAGAGTACGGGCGGAGCTGAACAACATGGCCATGGACCGTCGCATTCTACTCGCCGTCGCAGCGTTCGCGCTAGTCGCTTGCAGCCGCGCGCCGCCGCCGCCCAGTGCGGATATATCCGCGGAGCGCACGGCGGCGGTTACGGCCGCGGTCGAAGAGCAGCGTCAGCGTTTCGCCACTGCCCCCGATCCGGCTGCGGCGGATCAAGCCACGGCTTACCAGTTCGCGTTCAACGGCCTCTGGACCGATCGCGTGCCGATGACGGCGTTCGAGGGCGATGTAGTGATGGTCGTGAACACGGCCTCACGCTGCGGGTTCACGCCGCAATACGAAGGCCTCCAGCAGATCTATGACGAGTATCACGAGCAGGGCTTTGATATCGTCGGCGTGCCGGCGAATAATTTTGCCGGGCAGGAGCCGGGCTCAGCGGCGGAGATCCAGGAATTCTGCACGCTGAACTACGGCGTGACCTTTCCGATGGCCGCGAAAACCGACGTGATCGGTGAAGGCCGGCATCCGTTCTACGCCTGGGCGGAAACGCAGCTCGGCGAAGCCGCCGTGCCGCAGTGGAATTTCCACAAGCTGCTGATCGGCCGCAACGGCCGATTGATCGCTGCGTTCCCGACGCGCACCGAGCCGACATCGGAAGAAGTGCGCAACGCGATCACGGCTGCGCTCGCTGCAAGCAATGGAGCGCCTTCGTCCGCACTTCAGTGACGGAAGTGGCGCATGCCGGTGAAGGCCATGGCGATCTCGGCGTCGTCCGCGGCCTTGATCACATCTTCGTCGCGGATCGAGCCGCCCGGTTGAATGACTGCTGTTGAGCCCGCTTGCACTGCCTGCAACAGACCGTCGGGGAAGGGGAAGAACGCGTCCGACGCGCAGACGCTGCCGATCGTCTTCGGATCGCTCCAACCATTTGTATGCGCGACATCTTCCGCCTTGAGCCGCGCAACGCGGGCTGAATCCACTCGGCTCATCTGGCCTGCGCCGATGCCGACGGTGGCGCCATCCTTGGCGTAGATGATCGCGTTCGACTTCACGTGCTTGGCAACTTTGAAGGCGAAGATCATGTCGCGCACCTGTGCGTCGGCCGGCTTCTTCTTGGTGACGAACTTCAGATCGGCGGCGGTGACGCGGCCGTTGTCTCGGCTCTGCGCCAAGAAGCCGCCGGCGACCGTCTTTATATAGAGCCCTGGCGCGGCCGGGTCAGGCAGGCCGCCGGTTACGAGCAACCGCAAGTTCTTCTTCTTTGCGAAGACGGCGACCGCGTCTTCATCGGCCTCTGGTGCGATCACGACTTCTGTGAAGACTTCTGCGATCGCTTCGGCGGAGGCCTTGTCCAGACGGCGGTTGAGCGCGACGATGCCGCCGAACGCCGAAACGGGATCGCATTCGAGCGCGCGTTTGTAAGCTTCGATGAGCGTTGCGCCTTCCGCCACGCCGCACGGATTGGCGTGCTTGATGATGGCGACCGCTGCGGTTTGGTTTGGGTCGAATTCCGCGATCAGTTCGAACGCAGCATCGGTATCGTTCAGATTGTTGTAGGAGAGCTCCTTACCTTGCAGCTGCGTCGCCGTGGCGACGCCGAAGCGCTTTTCGCCAGCGACATAGAACGCAGCGCTCTGGTGCGGGTTCTCGCCGTAGCGCAGGCTTTGTTTCAGCTTGCCGCCTAGCGCGCGCCATGCCGGCGCTTTGTCTTCAAGCTGATCGTCGTAACAGGACGAAATCGCCGCATCGTAGGCGGCAGTGCGCGAGAATGCCTTCGCCGCCAGCTTCTTGCGCAGCGCCAGCGTCGTGCCGCGGTGTTGCTTCGCTTCTTCCAGGATCGCGGCCATGTCGTCGGCGTCGGTGGCGACGGCGATCCAGCCGTAATTCTTCGCCGCCGCGCGGATCATGGCTGGGCCGCCGATATCGATGTTCTCGATGCAGGTGTCGAAATCCGCGCCGCGCGCGACGGTCGCTTCGAACGGGTAGAGGTTCACGTAAAGAACATCGAAGCCTTCGATGCCGTGCGCCTTCATCGCTGCGGCGTGTTCCTTTTTGTCGCGCAGCGCCAGCAGCCCGCCGTGCACTTTCGGGTGCAGCGTCTTCACCCGCCCGTCCATCATTTCGGGAAAGTTGGTGACGGATGAGACGTCCTCGACCTTCAGCCCCGCATCCGCGATCGCGGCCTTCGTGCCGCCAGTGGAGACGAGCTTCGCGCCCAGCGCCGAGAGCGCCTTGGCGTGCTCGATCAGCCCGGTCTTGTCCGACACCGAAATGAGCGCGCGCTTGATGGGAAGGATGTTTGTCATGGTCTGCCTTGGCGTAATTGTCGTTGTGTGAGGCAATACGGGAATAGGGCACTAGGGCAATAGGGCAAGGAGGCGGTAGGCAGTAGACGCGTCATTCCGGAAGCGTGAAGCGCGATCAGGAATCCAGGGAGCGCCAACGCGCGTGCGTTATCGTCTGCGGTTCGCGACTCGAACACGCCAACCGTCTTCCTTTCTTTGCCTCCAATGGGAGGCGGGGCGCGTGGGATGCGCCGAGGCAGTCTCTAGGTTGCGTCGCCTGTCGCCAGACAACGCCGCGCGTCCACACGCGCCCCGTTGCGATCTGCTTTCGCCGGGCCGCTCATCGACGGTTTTTCACGTCGACCGGCGGTCCCCGGCGGCGTGCGGGCCTGCCAAGGTCCCGGACCCGGCGGTTATGGCGCCCCGCCGGCATCGCGCCGCGACTTCTCGCCTGCGCTTCACGCTCGATCGCATCCCTCGCGCTCGCTTGGCTCGGCTAGCCTAGTGAACCTCCCGTGCGAGGGACGAGCGCAGTATCGCTCAGCTTCAGAGGGGGCGGATAGATTTCGCTGATTTTTTTCATGCGCCTTGATGGCGTTGGGATTTTTGGCGCGGAGGGGGAGGATAGAGGTGGCGAACAGCTTCCGCTGTTGGCCCAATGCGGACGCCCGCTCTATCGGCGGTCGCGTTCAAAGTTCACATAGACCCGCCCTGCGGCGCTGGCCAAACGCTCATCGAGGTCGCTTCGGCAAGCAGCTTCGACGTCGCTCAAAACACCACTGGCATCCACCGAGCGCCCGACTTCATGGTCACGCACGTTGCGGACATTTTGCCCTGTCCAGTACGCAAGAACCCACTCGTTTCCGAGCGCACGGCTCTCCGCGCTCTCAAGCCATTGTCCGCAGCTATTCGTTGTGCCGTAGCCCCATGCCCGAATATCGTGCGCGCGATCAGCGTCGCTCTGCGGACAACAGCCGCCTAGAACCCACGCTGCCACGGCTACGGCTACCGTTCGAGACATGACCCCTCCAGACGTTCCAATTATAGTCGTCCTGTGCGCGATGTCTGCTCTCGGCGATTAGCTGACGCCAAGGCCTTCACAGGCGCTAAAATCATTCGAGGGTCGCGATCTGGCCCAATGCGGACGTTCCAAGAAACGGACGACAGGGATAAGATCCTGTTGTGCCCCAAGCCCGTCCACCACCGGCGCCAGTTCCCCCATTCCCGCTCAAGGAATGGGAAGCGCTATTCATCAAAGAGACTGTTGAACGCTTCTACGGCAAGGACGCGGTGGTGCGAAACTTCGGGCCAGAGCCATCGTCTCTTGAGATTCACGTTGAAACGGACGCGGATTCCGGAATGGAACGACACGAGTGCCTTGGCATTCTGATGGCCAAAATTCCCCGCGATCAAATCGACCTTACGGTCACGAAGCGCGGCGGCCGGATTTTCGGCAAGGCTCGTATCGCATACCGGCAAGGGGTCATCATCTAAGTGAGCAATGTCCGCTGTCGGCGACAGCGCGCCGCTGCAGGCAGGTAGGCGTGAATGGCGCGATTGGATTTGGCTCGCCCATCGTGTGCGATGTCCCCGCCACAATCAAAATGGTGATCAACGACTTGTCTTCAAGAATTGCACGCCAGCTCATTTTGGAGATTGTCGTCGGCATTCTCTAACTCGGTGCGCCGCACCCGAAGGAGACACGACCCGATGACAGCCCTTGACGATACAACTCCGCCGTCCTTCTTCCACGGCACGCGAGCGGACCTGAAACTCGGCGACCTGATCGCACCCGGCTACACATCCAACTACGGCAGCCGTAGGAGGGCGAACTTCGTCTATCTGAGCGCCACGCTAGAGGCGGCGACGTGGGGGGCCGAGCTGGCGGTCGGCTCGGGAAGGGGTCGGATCTATATCGTCGAGCCGACCGGTCCTATCGAGGACGATCCCAACCTGACCGACAAGAGATTCCCGGGCAATCCGACTAAGTCCTATCGCGCGCGCGATCCACTGCGCGTCACTGGCGAGGTCAAGGAATGGCAGGGGCACAGCCCTGAGGCGCTGCAGACGATGAAGACCCATCTCGATGAGCTCAAGCGGCAAGGCATCGAGGCGATCGAAGAGTGAGCGGGCCGAGGCGGCCCGATCTGCGCAAGCGCCGCGCTAACGCAAACAGCGGGCCGTAGGACAGCGCGAGGGCGGCGACGACCGGTCAATTTCTCTCACTCTGTTGCTCTGACAGCTTTGGAGCGAGCACGCCGGTCGCCGAAACTGGGGTTGCAGCCTGGGCTGGCCCCGGAGCGAGGAGCAATTGCGGAACCGGCTGCGGCGCGGGGCGTGATGCCCAGGAGGGTGGCCTGCGGAACTGTTGAGTTTGCAACTCGTTCAACGGACGCAAGAGCGTGACCCGACGGAACTGAACATGATGGAATCCTTCCTTGGTCTCGCAGCGATCGCGTCTTGGTTCATTTTTCTTGCCGCGGCGCTCTTGGCGTTGCGTCAGCTCCGCTGACCATCAGGCGCTACCAGCGACGGGCGGCTGCGCCGTCAGAAGCGTTCCGTGTCCACCTTCGGCGATGTCACGCCGCTGCAACGGGCAGCGTAGGAGGGTTGGACTGGATCGACCACGCCGCTTCCCAATAAGCACGGCAAGCGGGCTCCGTTCGCGCAACGGGGGTTAGGTGAAGTTGATGACCACCCGCGCGATGCCAAGTGCAATTGCAGCAACCAACGCGGCGAGGCCGATCATTGCGCTCAGGCGCGGCCTCGGCGCGGTTTCAGATCGAAGCACAATCCAAAGCAAGGCACGCACCGACGGCTGGCGAATAGGAGAAAAGCGAGCCCGGAAAGGATCGCTAACAGCGCCAACATTGTCCGCCTCCACGTTCCCAAGGGTGCGCCCAACGACGCAGCTCAGTCCAGGCCTATAGCGGACGCTGACGACGATCCTATAGCGAGTCAGCGACTGGTTTTCGCTTGTGACCGACTTCGGCGATCAACAGACGCAATGCTCGCTGCTCAGGCCCGCGTCAGCGCCCAGCGGATGCGATTCGGCGGGCCTAAACCGTGGCCCATCGGGTCGGCCTCGCCTGAAAGCGTGATCTGGTGGCTCTCGCGCGGGCTCGCGCCGCCCCAATAAATCGACGGCTCGATGGTAATCTCGGGCGCGTCCGTGCGCAGCCGCCAGCGCTGGCCGCCGGGCGTTTCCAAGAGCGCCGTCTGACGCTCAACCAGCCGCGCGCGCACGCTGGGGTGCAAGTGGAAGCGCGCGACGTACGGGATGGGCCTTTTCGGCGTCGGTGATTTTAGGCGCATCGGTCGGATCAATTCATCGATGCCGCGCAGATTCCTGCCGTCGTGATCGACGAAGAGATAGCGCCGGTGCAACAGCCCGAACTTTTCCTTGTAGCCGTCATGCCGGCCCTGCACCGTGATGCCGCTTTCGTCGGACGAGCGGCGGACTTCATCGAGCGTGGGTCCACTGAGACGCGCGCCGCCGCGTCGCTCATCCAGCGTCGCCGACAGCGCATCCGCGAGCACGAGCGTGGAATGGGCGTTGGTGGCGCGCGCCGCCATGCGCGCGGCCGGCGACAGTTCGCGCGTTGCCCCGATATTGACGATAAGCCGCTCGGTCTCGCTCGAAAGCTCGAACGCCAGAGCGCTGGCATGAGCGCGCTCGGCATAAGAAAGCGGGGGCGCGCCACCGACATCGAACAAGACGCGCAGCGGGCCGACCTCGAGCCGCTGAAAGCCGGCGTGGTTCGCGAACTGGAATGCCCGCACTTCGCCGTCCGTGCGCGCCAGCGCCGTGTCGATCGTCGTCGGCGAACCTTCGGCCCCGCCGTGGAAGCAGCCAAGCCCGCCATCGCCAAGCCGGGTCATGCGTAGCATGTTCGCCAGCTTGGGCAGCGTGTCGGCGAGAATTTGCGGCGGATCGTCGAGCGCATCGCGCGCCGCGACGAGATCGCAGAGCGCTTCCGCCAAGGCTTCGGGCGAACGCGAGAGATGTCCGCCGTCGCGGTGGAATTGTTTGGCGCAGGCCTCGATCAGCATCTCCTCGCCTTGCTCGGCGAAGCGCGCGCTTTCCGGAAAATCCGCCGCACCCGCCAGCACCAACGCCGCCCCAGCCTTAATCGAGCCCAGATGCCGCTCGCTCAATTCGCTCTGGGCCATCAACAGCAAACGCGCCTGCCGCGCAGCCGAACGCAGCAATGACGCGCGCTGCTCCGGCGCGCCCATCTCGAATGCAGGCCGGCCCCAGCATAACCAGGCAAATAGCCGCTCCGCCGTGATCTCGGGGTCCCAGGCGAGATCGTCCCACTCGCCATGCTCCTTCACCCACGCGTCGATCAGCTGCGCGATGCGCGCATGCGCGGAAGGGCCGACCGCTGCGAGGTCGGCAAGCCACGAGAACGAATGCAGGCGAGCGGTGAAGTGACGAGACGGATGGGCCGGCAGCCAGGGAAACGGATGGTCGCCCTGCAGCCGCTCGGCGCCGATGCGCCACACGCCGCGGCCGAGCTCGCGTCCGCGCTCAGTGTCGCCCACGCGCGGATCGTTGCCCCAACGGGCGATGCGGTCGGGCGCAGCATCGCCGAGGCGCATGCGGTGGAACGGATTCGCGCGCCAGTGGTCGTTTGCCGCGACCGGCTTCGCTTGCCGGTTGGAGGGGGAGACCGGCGCGTTCATGGCTTCTACGCGGGCCCTCTCAGGCGCTTGATATTGTCCGCGTACGCGCTCGGATCGCCGCCGTAGACAGCGGTGCCGGCGACAAGCGCCGTCGCGCCCGCTGCAATCACGCGTGGCGCCGTCTTTGCGTTCACGCCGCCGTCGACTTCGAGAATGATGTCCCGGCCGGTGGCGTCGATCTTCGCGCGGATGGTCTCGATTTTTGGCAGCGCGGTTTCGATGAAGCCTTGGCCTCCGAAGCCGGGATTGACGCTCATCACCAGCACAAGATCGATTAGGTCAATCACCGGATCGATCGAGTCCGTTGGCGTGCCGGGATTGAGCGAGAGGCCCGCCTTGGCGCCGCTCGCCTTGATCGCCTGCAGCGTGCGGTGCACGTGCGGGCCGGCTTCGGGATGCACGGTAATGATGTCCGCGCCCGCGTCACGGAAGGCTTGGATGTAAGGATCGACCGGCGCGATCATCAGATGCACATCGAAGGGCAGCTTCGAGTGCGAGCGGATCGACTTCACTACGGCCGGGCCGATCGAGATGTTCGGGACGAAGTGCCCGTCCATCACATCGACATGGATCATGTCGGCGCCGGCCTCCTCGACCGCGCGCACTTCTTCGCCCAGCTTGGCGAAATCCGCCGCCAAAATCGAAGGAGCAATGAGCGTCCGCGCCATGTGTCGTCGTACCCCGTGCCGGGCAGGGGGCGCAAGGCGAGCAGTCAGGCGCGTTTGCGCTTCTTCGTGGGCCTAGGGGGCCTTACGATCCGCTTGGCAGACATGCGGGCCAATGCTCGCTTTACGGCTGCGGGCTCTTTGTCGATCACTGTCAACAGTACACGCGCGGGTCCCTCCGGTAGTCGCGCGCCCTGTTCCCAATTACGCAAAGTGCCGACACTCACGCCGAAACTCTCTGCGAACTCCTCCTGAGTGAAGCCCAACTTTTTTCGAATGGCCGGGACATCCGGAATCTCAACAACGGTAACGCGCGCGCCTGTTTCTTCACCCCGGGCGAATCGAAGCGCTTCATTCGCTGCTTCAATAATTTGCCTGCCTGGAGTGTTCTTGCGAGCCATGACCTCACTTTCTCTGTTTATGCTCTGCCACAATCGCGGCGACCACTCCCGCCAATTCTTTCTTCTCTGCTGCCGTCAGATCGGTCTTTCTAGCCTTCGTGAAGAATTTGAACAGGTAGAGGGGTATTTCGTCGCTATGGTAGTAATAAACACACGCCCACCGCCACGCTTTCCGCGTCCGCTAGCGGCCCAGCGCAATTTCCGAACGCCACCCGTCCCCTTAATTACGACGCCCATATCCGGATTGGCGGCGAGGAAAACCTTCAGGCTCTCCCGCTCATCATCATTCAGTTCTCCTTCCGTGTCAGCGATAAAGGAAGAGAGCTCCACGACGGAGGTCAGTTTGCGCATTCTTTTGGCTCCTTGGCCCGGTTCGAATGATCATGATCCAGTCTCCGTCGCGCCGCCCACGAAACGTGGCGACGCATCATATATACACCAATGACGTACTATGTCAATGACGCAGCAACCGCGCCGCGTAGAAGCCGTCGAGTCCGCCGATCTCGGGCCAAAAGCCTGGATGCGTGCGCATGTCGCCGTCGGCGGTGATGAAATCGGCGTGGATTTCGTTCGTGAGCGGCGCCCGGCGCCAGCCATCGCGCAGGGCTTCCGCAACGATGCCTGGGCCCTCCTCCGGTTCCAGCGAGCAGACGGCGTACATCAGTGGCGCGCCCGGTTTCAGCAGCTCGGCCGCGGCGGAGACGAGCTGCGCTTGCAGTGCGGCGAGCGCGCGGACGTCCGTTGGTCGACGAAGCCAAGCAACATCGGGATGGCGCCGCAATGTTCCGGTAGAGGTGCATGGCGCGTCGAGCAGCACAGCGTCGAACGGCTCGTTTGCGGTGAACTCCAACGCATCGGCGCAGATGACCTCTGCCTCCAGCTTCGTGCGTGCGAGGTTCTCGCGCAAACGTTTCAGCCGCGCTTCCGATTTGTCGACCGCCGTAACGCGCGCTCCAGCCGCCGCGAGCTGCAGCGTCTTGCCGCCGGGCGCTGCGCAAAGGTCGAGCACCCGCTTGCCGCGTACCTCGCCGAGCAACTTCGCCGGCAACGCCGCCGCCGCGTCCTGCACCCACCATGCGCCTTCGGCGTAACCGGAGAGGGATTCCAGCAGCCCTCTCCCTTGCGGAGAGGGCGCCGGCGAAGTCGGCGGGGCGTTCAATTG
Organism: Caulobacteraceae bacterium; assembly: GCA_052387215.1. Taxonomy (GTDB): domain Bacteria; phylum Pseudomonadota; class Alphaproteobacteria; order Caulobacterales; family Aquidulcibacteraceae; genus Vitreimonas. The sequence continues at coordinate 25,732 of JBQTJK010000062.1, read as the reverse complement.
GTCAGACACCCGCGCGTTTTCGCGCCCCTCACCCCCCGACCCCCTCTCCGCGAGGGAGAGGGGGAGAAGGCGCACGCTGCCCGTTGGCGTTAGCACACCACCCAATCTCTCGGCCCAACCGGCTGCGTCATCCTTGACTGTTAGGTCGAGCGGCGGCTCTTGCAGCAACGCTTGCGCCATGTGAGGCGCCGCGTCTCCATACGTTGCGCGCCAGCGCGTATAGAGCCAAGCCGGTAGGTCGGCGCCTGGCGGCAGTGCATCGAGGATCGTTTGACCTTCGCGTGAGACGCGCCGCAGCACAGCGTTCATCAGCTTGGCGAAGCCGCGCGCTTCGCGCATGCCGTTCGCCGTCTCTACAGTTTCTCCGACTGCCGCGTGCGCAGGCGTGCCGAGCACCAGCAGCTGCGTCGCGCCGAGATGCAGCAACGCACGCGCGTGCTGCGCGCTGTCTGGCAGTGGGCGATCGAGAAAGCGGGAAAGCACAGCATTCACGCCGCCGAGCCGGCGCAGTCCCGCTGTGACCAGCGCGCGAGCGAAGGCGCGGTCGCGCCCCTCAAGTGTATTGAAACTCGGCGTTTCGCTGAGAGCGTCTTCGAGCGCGCACCGTCTGTCCATCACAGCGACGAGCAAATCGGCGGCGGCGCGGCGGGCGTTCAAGGCGTGGTCGTGTCGGACGTATATTGCACATCCACTTGCGCGCGCCGGAAGCTCGCGAGCCGGATCGTGGCGCCGCCGGCGGAGAGCGGTGTCGAGATGCGGACGGGCGGTGCGAACGTGGTGTCGGCCATCAGCGCGAACCAGATTTGTCCCTGCGGAATGCGCCGCCGCCCAGCATCGCGCCGGTTGAAGCCCGAGACGGCGATGTAGGCGAGCGAGCATTTGAGTACTTCGCCTTCGTAACCGCCGCCTTCGTAGTCATCGATGTCGCCGCCGCCGAGTTCGAGCAGATAGTGGAAGCGCCCGTCGAAGGTCGGATATACGCCGTCGCAGCGGCGCGAACGGCCGACGTCAATGGCCATCGCCACGACGTTCGACAGCGGATCACGCGAGCCGCGCCGTTGCGCTTCTGTCGCTGCCGGATCGCCCCAGGTGCGATAGATCGGCTCGATCTGCGAAGTGATCGCGCCGGCCTCGTCTACCTGCATGCTGATAGTGCGATGCTTGCGGCTGTAGTGGTGGTCGAGGTCGTAACGCTGCCAGCGCACGCCGCCGTCGCTGATCAAACCTGACGAATTCGCGCGGATGTTTGTGCGCTCGAACAGGCTGAGGATGCCGCGCGATTGCACGGTGGCGGAAATGTCGTAGCTGTCGTCGGAAACGTCCGCATCGACGGTTACGTCGCCGACTGGAACGAAGCCAAGCCCGAAACCGTCATAAGTCAGCGCAAAGCGGTCCGCAGACGCGGGCATCGCGAACAACAAGAGCGCAATGAAGGCGATAGCGGCGCGCATGGCGGTGCGGAGTTTAGGGAGCCTCAGGCCCGCAGCAAGACCTGATTGCCGGGCACGCTGGCGCTATCTGGGAACACGTCGCGCTCCAGTGCTGCGTTGGGAACGCGTAGGTGATCGGCCAGCACGCCTTTGAGAACTGCGCGGAGGTCCGTAGTGGGCCGTAAGTCTCTGCCTTCATAAAGTGCGCTGCGCGCAAGCCCTGGCCAATCCGCCAGCACTCGCCCGCCGCGCACCGCGCCGCCCGCGAGGAAAGCAGCCGCACCGGTGCCGTGATCGGTTCCGTTCCCTCCATTGGGCGCAACGGTGCGGCCGAACTCGGTGGCGATGATGACGACCGTGTTGGTCCAGGCGGGCCCCATTTCGCGCTTAAAGGCGTCGAGTCCGTCATCGAGCGAGGCAAGCCCGCGCGCCAGCGCGCCTTGGTCGATGCCTTGGTTCGCGTGCGTATCCCAGCCGCCCACCTCCATCACAGCGGCGATTGGACCTGCATCGTCTTTCAGGAAACGCGCAGCGATTTGCGCCATCGGCGCGATCGAACGCGGTCCCGCGCGGTTCATCTCGCCGGCGCCGGCGTCCATGGCAACGCTGTTGGCGCTCATGGCTGAGCTCAGCGCATGCGCCAACGCCGGATCGCGCGCTTCATAGAGCGCCAGCAGCCGCGTCATCGTATCGCTCTCGACGTCGGGCAGCGCTGAAGGAGACCACGTCGCCACGTTGGTCGGCCCACGCAGGATCAGCGGCGCCTGTGCCGAGAGCGCGATCGCCATCTCCGGCCGCGAGCGCGGCAGTGCGCCGAGCGCCTTGTTGAGCCAACCCTCTGTGCGCGCAAACGGTGCTGTTGCGCCGCTTTCCAATACGTTCTGCGCGTCGAAGTGCGAGCGCTCGCGGTAGGCTGTCGCGCACGCGTGGATCGGTAGGAGTTCGCCTGCGCGATAGAGCGCATGCATCTTCGGCAAGTTTTTGTTGAGAGCGAACGTGTCGTTGAGCGAGAGCACGGCATTCTCGCCACTGCGCGGCAGCGCGAGCTGGCCGCGCGCGCCAGCGTAGCTCGGGTCGCCGACAGGCGCCAGCGCGGCCAGGCCGTCCATGCCGCCGCGGAGAATTACCACGAGCAAACGCTTGTCCGTCGCTTGCGCCTGGCCGAACGCAAACACAGGGAAGGAGAGGACTGCGCCAGCGCCGGCGGCCCACAACAATGTGCGTCGTGTTGGACCCCCTCCCAGCCTCCCCCTTGCAGGGGGAGGAGAATAAGCGGCGCCGGCACATTCCTCCCCCTGCAAGGGGGAGGCTGGGAGGGGGTCATGCGCAGCGGCTTGATAGATGCGCATCGTCATCTCCGTTGCATCTCTGGCGCGGCGTAAAGCAGCGCGAGTCCCTGCGCCGGCGATTCCCCGCGGGCGATCGCGGCGCGCGTTTCGTCACTGATTAGCGGACCAAGACCGGTCTCGCCGATCAGCATCGGATCGAGATCGGCGCGAGCGATGCGGGAGGCGTAAGCCTGCGCAAACTCAAGCCGCTTCCACACCAGGTCGGCCGTCAGCCAGGCGTCGGCGATGTCGGCCCAGCCGTCCGGTCCCGGCGCAGCGTAGGGCCGCTGACCCATCGCCCCTAGCGCCATGATGCCCGCGCCGGGCGGCAGTGTGCGCAGATTGGCGGAGCGCAGCAGCGCAATCGCGTACTCCTCGGGCCGCTTGAACTTCGCGAGTGGTGTTTCCCAGGTTTCGGGACTGTCGACGACGGCTTCCATCGTCTCGCGAAGATCGCCGTCGCTGTTGCGGAACGCGCGTTCCACGCGTGCGACAGCGGCGCCCGGCGGATCGTCGGCGATGTAATGGCGGCAAAGCTTCGTTGCAATGAAACGCGCAGTGGATGGATGACGCGCGAGAGCGCCGAGTGCGGCTTCGCCTTGTGCGACGCCGGTTTGCGGGTAAGTGCGGTTGAGCAGCGTCTTTGGGCCGGGCTCGTGCGCGTCGGCGTCGAATTCGAACAGTTGCACGCCGCTGCGGTCCGCCACGCGATCGCTGACGAGATCGCGCAGGCGAGGGCGTTCGTACGTCCACCCGGTGATGATCGCGGCGAGCGCCTGCACGTCGCGCTGCGTGTAGCCGCCGTTTACGCTGAGCGTATGCAGTTCGAGGATTTCGCGCGCGAGGTTTTCGTTGATGCCGGTCGGGCGTCCGCCGCCGGGCAGGCGGCGTGCGCGGTTGGGGCGCTGCGCCGCTTGGCTGTTTGGACCGATCGAGAGCCAGTTGTCGAGATAAACGATCATGCCCGGATGTTTAGTCGACGCCAGCAGCATGTCGGTGAAGCGTCCGCCGACATGCGGGCGGATGGCGTCTTTTTCAAAGGAAGGCGGCAGCGCCACTGCGCCAGGCTTGGCCGTGGAGACCGTGAAATGGTTGGACCAGAAGTGCACCAGCCGCTCGTGCACAGGCGTGTCAGTGATCATTGCCGCTTCGAGCCGGGCGCCAACAGCGCGGGTCACGCGTTCGCGGAAATTCTCGACGAAATCTTCTTCGATCGACAACCGCTGCAATTCCTCTTGCGTCACGCCCTGACGCTCGGCGCGCTCCTCCATGCGCTGCGCGTTCGGCCCGCGCAGGCGACGTCGCGCCAGCCAGCGGCCGAACGCAAGCAAGTCGTCCTCCGCCGGGGGCAGTGCAGCGATGGGGGCAGGCAGCTGGCCCTGGCGGCCGAGCTGACTCTTCACCCAGCCGCGCGGATCGCCGGCAATGGTGCGCAGTTCGCCGGGCCGCGGGCCGAAGCCGAAGCGGTGCGCAGCGATGGCTGCAAGCCTGAGATCGGGCATGGGACGAAGTTCTCCGCTGCCAATCTAACGTAGCGAGAGCGATTGTCCGTCGGGAGCGACGGCAAAAAGGGGAGCCTGTTGGCTCCCCTTCGCTCGCGTCGATCCCAGATGCGTTAGAGCGGACGGACGTTGATTTCCGTATTGTCGAGCGGCAGTTCGACCAGCATGCCGACACGGCCGGCGACCACATCATCAAATCCGGCCGCGCGCGCTTCGGCGACTTGCACCTGCGCCTCGACCTGATTGTCCGCGCCGGTGAGTACGACAAGGCCGGCGTTCGCCGCGCGCGCTTGCGTCGCCACTTCGGCGGCGGTGGCCAGATCGGCGGAGTGATGCAAATGCGCCAGCGCCTCGCTTTGGGCGCTTTGCAGCACAACGTCGGCATTGGCGGCCGCCGATGCACTCGCCACGCGGCCATCGCCGCCAACCACGATCGAGCGGCCGCGATAGTCGAAACGATAGCCGATACGGCCGGTGAACGCGTCTTCCTGGGAGGTGAACGCGGAAACGACGAGGCCGTCGCCTTCGAACACGATTACTGACCGGCCCGGCTCGGGCGAGGGACCCCAAGCTTGCAGACCGCGCGCCGCGCCGTCGAAGCCGGCGGCTTGGTTGAGGCCATCGACCATGCGCTGGGTATCGGCAGGGCCGTAGATCGGCAAAAGCGCATCGGTGCGCCCGCCCGCGGTCGCTGCGTACATTTCGCTCAGATCCGCCGCGCGCTCGATGCCCGAGGTGGTCAGCAGCACGGCTTGCAGGCGGCCGAGGGGCACGCCGCGCTGGGTCAGCGAATCCGCCGCGCCGGAGCCGGCGTCGACCACGAACAGGCGACCTGCCGCGACCACGGCGAGGCAGGGCTGCGTTTCGCCCAGCTCGGCGCCGCCGCAGACGATGGCGCGCAGCGCGTTTGCGTTGAAAATGTCTTCGTTAGCGATCGCCTGTTGTTCGGCGTAGGCCGCGTACGCCCGTGCGATCGCCTCCTGCCCTTCAGGCGTTTGCGAGCCCAGCACCCATCCGCCCCAGAACAGGCCAGACAGCGTCACGAAGACGACGGAGGATTTGCCGATGGCGTTCATGGTATCGACCCCGCGATCAAGACGCGCTCTCCGGCGCGTTGACGTAAAACCCCACTCCAGCGTGACTAACCCTCGTTATGATTCGCGCAAAGTCGGTTAACATGGAGTTTCCACAGGTGCGTGCTGCCCGCTGGCCGAAACGAAAAACAGAGCCTAAATCAGCATATTGGTTAATGTTCTTGCTGCGGTTCAAGCGCCCAAATGGTTAACAGCGCCAAGCGCGTTCTGGTGTTCGATTCCGGCGTCGGCGGGCTCTCGGTGCTCGATGCAATCGCCGCCACGGGATATGCGCTTGAGCTCGATTACGCCGCAGACAACGCTTGGCTGCCGTATGGTCTGAAGACTGACGAGCAACTACGCGCGCGCGTGCCGGCGTTGCTCACAAGCTTGGCGTTGCAATGGACGCCGGACATCGTCGTCGTCGCTTGCAATACGGCCTCGACCATCGCGCTCGAGCCCATCCGCGCTGCGCTCAGCGTGCCGGTGGTCGGCGTGGTGCCGCCGGTGAAGCCCGCGGCGGCGCTGACGCGCACCGGGGTGATCGGCCTGCTCGCGACCCCAGCCACAGTCCAACGCCCCTACACCAACGATCTCATCGCCCAGTTCGCAGGCGGCAAGCGGGTGGTCCGGTTCGGCTCCGCGGCACTGGTGGAGGCCGCCGAACGCAAGCTCAGTGGGGAAGACCCGAGCCCTGCTGCGATCACAGAGGCCATTGAAGGCCTTTTCGGCGCGCCCGGCGGCGCTGAGATCGATGTGGTCGCGCTCGCATGCACGCATTTTCCTCTGCTCGCTCCGGAGCTCGCGGCGGCTGCGCCGCGCCCGTGCGTCTGGCTCGATTCAGGCGAAGCCATCGCGCGCAGGGTCGCGCACGTTCTCATTGCCGAGCAGGGCGACACACGCGCGCGGCGTGCAGGCTTCACAAGCGCAGATAGCGTGCACGCATCTCTGCGTGCATTCGAAGCGCGTGGCTTCTGTGCGTTTTCGCACATCGGCCCGGCGCCGAACTTTGAGGTTGCACCAATAGCCGGCGTGCAACCCGCTTAGCCGCCGTGTCGTTTGGGGAACGCCCCCAGAATGAGCGTTCTGTTTTGCAGCGAGCGCATTGCACGCACCTGTATCACGCGTAACGATCCCGTCCAGAAACAAATTCCGGCGGGGAGAGGGAAATGGCAGGTGCTTTCGGCGACACGCCGCTTGGGCTGACGTCAACGATCCTCAATCTTGCAGCCGTACTCACCCGAAAGCAGCTGAAGGTTCCTCGCTATCAGCGTCCTTACACCTGGAGCGAGCGCGAGGTGCGCGAGCTCATTGAGGACCTGTGGCGCGCCTACAAGCGCGGCGCCACATTCTATTTCATCGGCCAGATCGTCCTGGTGAAAAACCACGGCAAGCTCGAAGTCTCCGACGGCCAGCAGCGCCTCGCCACCCTGACGATGCTGTTGGCCTACGTGCGCGATCGTATTCCCGGCCGCGCAAAGCCGTATCAGACCTTGATCATGGACGACGATACGCCGCGTTTTCTGTTGCGCGAGGAGGATCAGAACTTCTACCGCGGTTTCGTGCAAGAGCGGGGGCACATGCTGGAGCTCGCACGCCACGCCGAAATCGGCTCCGATTCCAAGGACCTGCTCTGCAACGCCGCGCGCACGATAGAGTCAGAGCTGAGCAAAATCACGGAAGACCGCGAACTCGACGCGTTCATGTCTTATGTGGCGCGGGCGTGCACGCTGAACGTCGTCGACGCCGACGAGCGCGGTTGCGCGCAAACCGTGTTCAACACGCTGAACAAGCGCGGCTCGCCGCTCTCGGGCGCCGACATCATCAAGAGCGACCTGTTGGAAAACTCGAAGCTCTCGAATACGGACGCGGACGCGGCGGCCAAAAAGTGGGAACAGATTGAAGACACGCTCGAGCGCGAAAATTTCGCGCGCCTGCTCTACATGATGCCGTTCCTGCTCACTGGCGAGCCGCTGCTGTCGCCGGGCGATCTGGCCTCGTTCCGAACGGCCGTCGACCGCGCCGGCGGCGTTCGCACCTTCCTGTTCGAGCAATTGCCGCGCTATGCGCATGCGTTGCGGGCGATCTATGCGGGCTCGATCGACGTCGGCCCAGCCAGCGAGGATGTGAACCGCCGTGTCGCGCTGATGATGCAGGTAGAACAAGTGGACTGGGCGACGTGCGCGATCGCCTTCCTCGCCGAGCATGCTTCTGAATACGAACGCGCACGCAAGTTCTTCCAGGCGCTCGACCGCTTCACATTCGCCTGCGAGCTTTCCGTGGTCGAACCCCGCGACCGGGCGGAGCGTTACGCCAATATCGTCAAGCACGTCGGCGACGATAAAGTGCTCTATCAGGGCGAGGGCAAGCACCGCGCTTTCCTGCTGACCGAGGCCGAGCAATCGAGGTTCTTCAATGCGCTCAACCGCTCGCGCAGGCGCGACCGCCAGCGCCGGCTGCTGCTGATGCGCCTCGAGGCGGCGATGCCCAACGGCCATTTGCTGAAGATGAACGACGACGTCACCGTCGAGCACGTCCTGCCGCGCGGCAACGCGGCATGGTGGAACGAACGTTTTCCCGACCAAGCGCTGCGGTCCGAACTCGCCAATCTGCTTGGCAACCTCGTCCTGGTCACTTTCGATCAGAACAGCGACGCGGACACGAAGCCCTATCCGAAGAAGCGCGCCATCTATTTCGACACGCGCGGCGCGCCGATCCATGCGCTGACGAAGGATATTGGTCCGATCGAGGAATGGACACTGCAGGCGATCGAAGAGCGCCACGAGCGGCTGGTGCGAATTCTCAGCGAAGACTGGGGGCTGATCCGCGGCGGTTAGCGCAGCGGATTTGAAATTCACCATCATGGCCTGTGGCGACCGCGGAGCGAATTTCAAATCCAAGCTGCGCTAAGACCTTTGAATCTAAAGCGCCTTTGGACTTGAAATGCGACAAGCGCCCCGACCCAATCCGTGGGTCGCATTTCAAGTCCGGCGCTTTAACCGCTCGCTAACCAAAGCGCATCGAAATCTTAACCTCGCGTTTATCCCTGAGGCGAGGTCAGAGTCCGCATGTCGCTCTTGTACGCGGTTGTCTTTGCCAGCCGTTGCCGTTCCAGCCACCATCGCTTGGCGATCGACGCGTTGCGGCATCTTAGAGCGCCCAAGGCCGAAGCGTGGCGCGACCTGTTTCTCACCCAGCACGCAGAGTATCTGCGCGGCGCCAAGGCGCCGGACGACGAGTTCAAGGACTTCAAGAACCACGTCCTGCACGTGCGCGAAAAGGATTGGGGTGGTGCGATCGACGCGTGCAACGAATGGTATCGCCGCACAGTGCGCGCGCTCGCGGCGAAGGATTGGAGGCAGGCAGCGTGGTGCGCGGGCGTTCTGAGTCACTATTACGTCGATCCGATCCAGCCGTTCCACACCCATCAGACTGAAGAGGAGAACGTCATCCACCGCGCCGTGGAGTGGAGTTTCTCCAAATCGTACCGGACTTTCCAACAGATCCTCGAACACGATCTGGGGGGCTATCCCGACATCGAAGCGCCATCGGGTGAGAAGTGGCTGGCCGAGATGGTCAAGACCGGGGCCAAGGCGGCGAACGCCTACTACGAAACCGTGATCGACCACTACGATTTCGCCAAGGGCGTCAAGGATCCGCCCGCCGGCCTCGACCAGGAATTGAAAGATATCATCGCCAGACTCGTGGGCCACGCGGCTGTCGGCTTCTCGCGCGTTTTGGACCGCGCCTTCGAGGAAGCGGCCGTGAAGCCGCCGCGCGTCGACGCCGGCTTGCAGACGCTCTTCCTCACGCTCGAAATGCCGATCCAGAGCGTGCTCAAATTGATGGATAACGCCGCGGCTCGCCGTGAAGTTCAAGCGCAGTACGAAGAGTATCAACGTACCGGCAAAGTCCGCTCCACATTGGGCGAAGATGACAAGGTCGTGCGTGAGCTGCACGCGATCGAAGTGCTGAAGACGCCTCTCTCTTCGCTTGACGCAAAATGGCCGCGCGAGATCGGCGCGAAAGCCGGGGAAGGCGCGCCGGCGCGGAAAAGCAGGGCAAAAGCGGTTCCGCGCGCGAAGCAGCAAAGGACTATCGAACTCGCGCCGCTCAAAGCGCCGAAGCCCGCGCCGGCGAAGGTTGTCGCGCCTGTCATCGAGGTCGAAGAAGCGCCGCCGCCGAGAGCCGCGAGGCAAACGCAGCGCGAACTGCCGGCCGGCGCGCCACTGGCGAAGAAAGATAAAGTCCTGCCGCGCCCGATGCTGAGCGAAACTGCACCTGTCGTGCAGGCGCCGTCGATCGGGCCGAAGACCGCAAAGCGCCTCGAAGCCGTTGGCGTCAGGACTATCGCCGATCTGCTCGCGATGAATGCCGATGAGAGCGAAGGCAAGATCGATGCGCGCCACATCTCCGCGCAAGTGATCCGCGATTGGCAAAGCCAGGCGCTGCTCGCTTGCACCGTGCCTGGCCTGAAATCACGCGAAGCGCAGGCGCTTGTCGCCTGCGGCGTCAATGATGCGGCCGAGCTTGCGCAGATGGATGCGGTTGAACTCTGCGACGGCGTTGCGCGCTGGGGTCTGTCGGAAGAAGGTCAGCGCGCCTGGGGCAATGCGCCGGCGCCTACCGAAGACGATGTCGCGACCTGGATCGAACGCGCGCGCCGCTCGCTTCAAGAAAACACCAACGTCGCCGCTTAGACTCCCATCAGCGTCAGCACGATCGCGGCGATCAGCACCGGCGCGATGAAGGCCGTGAGGCCCGACGCCACAATCCGCGCGGTCTTCAACACGCGATGACCTTTGATCGGCTTGTCGTCGCGCGGGGCCAGCGCGAATTTGCACATGAACGCGAACGCACCTGCCACGGCCGCGACCGCGGTGCCGGCGACGGCGCCCGCCATCAGGGCCGCGATGGCGGAGGCAAACGCGATCAGGCCAAGGATGCCGTGGCCCGAGTTCATCACGTGCTTCACGAGCCGTTCGGCGCGGCCGGCGTCGAATTGCTTGAACGCCACAGGCGAGAGCACGAACGAGAACAGCGTGATCCAGCCGAGCGAAGCGCCGGCGAGGACGATGGCGGTGGCTTGTGCAACGGTTTCCATGCGCTGCCTTTAACATGAGTCGGCGAGGTGGCTGCGTAACGGCGTCGAAACGATTGCCGCCGCGGAGGTGAAGCCTAGACCGACGCGACGACGCTGCAGTTTCCGGTGCGGCGCAGGACGTGCAGCAATACGTCCGATCCGGCGCGCTTCAGGGCGACATCGGCCTCACACGCATTCACGCGCAGGCGTTGCAGCACGACTTCATCGAGGAAGGGCGGCAGCGCCGGCCGGTCGAATAGGATGCGGTTGTGCTCGGGCTGGAAGCGCAGGCCGAGACACGATTGCAGGAGCAGGAGCGGGGCTGTCGCCGCCCAAGCCTGCGGCGCGCAAGCGACCGGATAGAATACGGGCCCTGTGCCGCTCTGGCGCGGAAAGCCGCAGAACAGTTCGGGCAGGCGCCGCAAGTCCATGTAGGTCGAGGCTTCGAACAGGCCGGCGAAAATCTGCGCCGCCTGGCGGCGATAGCCATAGCGCACAAGGCCAGCAGCGATCAGCGCGTTGTCGTGCGGCCAGATCGAACCATTGTGATAGCTGATCGGATTGTAGCGCGGTTCGGATGCGGCGATTGTGCGGATGCCGAAACCCGAGAACGACGCCATCAGTGCGGCGGTGACGCTGGCGCTCCGTTCGGGCAGCGCGATGCCGGTGTAGAGCGCGTGACCCGCATTAGAGCTGCGGACGCGGCATCGCTGCTTGTGGCCGTCAAGCGCGAGCACGTAGGTGCCTAGCTCGGCGTCGTAGAAATGTGCATCGAAGGTGCGGCGGAGCGCGTCGGCGCGGAAATCGAGATTGCGCGCGCGCGGATTGTCGCCGCGCCTGCGTGCAATCGCCGCGGCAGCGCGCCAGGCGGCGTAGACGTAGGCTTGCACTTCTACAAGCGCGATCGGGCCTTCCGCGAGTGCGCCGCCGGCGTGAAAAATGGAATCGTAGCTGTCCTTCCAGCCTTGGTTGGCGAGCCCCGTGTCGGTTTGCCGGAAGTATTCGACGAAGCCGTCGCGATCCCGATCGCCATGATGCTCGATCCAGCTCAGCGCTGCCTCGATGTTGGGCCAAAGATGATCGATTGTGTTGAGATCGTTGGTGCGCTCCAGATAGGCGCCGGCGAGCATGATGAAGAGCGGGGTTGAATCGACGCTGCCGTAATAGCGGCGAAAGGGCACTTCGCCGAGTTCGGCCATTTCACTGCGCCGCAGCTCGTGGAGGATCTTTCCAGGCTCTGCGTCGGCGGTTTCGTCGAACTCGGTCGCCTGATTGGCTGCGAGATGGCGGAGCACGCCGAGCGCAATGGCCGGATCGAACCACAAAGTCTGTAGCGCAGTGATGATCCCATCGCGGCCAAACACCGTGCTGAACCAGGGGATGCCTGCGTAGGGATAGACGCCCTCGGGTGTGTCGGTGCAGAGCATATAGAGATCAGCGATGCTGCGCTTGGTGGCTTCGTTGAAAATCTGGTTGGACGTGTTCACCGAGACAGCGCGCATGGCGCTCGCGCGCAGCGCTCGTCGCGCGGCAAGGAAAGCGAAAAAGAACGCTCTCCGCCCCGTGGTCGCCGCCGGAAGTCCGTTGCAATTCACCTCGAAGAACAGAACCGCAGTCTGTCCAGTTTTGAGTTCGAACAGATGCTCGGCGTGATCGGCGGTAAGCGCGCGCGGCGCCGGATCGAAACGGAGTTGCGTCACCCGTAGCTTGTGGTCGAGGCCGGTGTAGGCCAGCGTCACCGCATCGGTTTCGACTTTCGGCGCTTCATAGCGGCCGCGACGGCTGCGATGGGCGCCGCGCACTTCGAAGATGTCGGCGAAGTCGGCGCCGAACCCGATCGAGAGGCGGATGCGTTGCGTTTCGCGATCGAAGTTCCGGACTATGATGCGCTCGTATGCAGCGCCTTCCCACAACAGCCGCACGCGGCGGATGTGGATGTTGTCGTGCTTCAGCGCCAAACGGCCTGAGGCATCGTAAAAATCGGGATTGGAAAGGTCGCAGATCAGCGCGGCGTTATCGTTGCGCAAACTCGAACGCAGCAGCATTGGCCGCATGCCATTGATGGCGAGTTGCATATGCGAGAGATGGCGGGTGTCGGCGTGATAGAGCCCTTCGGGACTGCCCGGTCCCGACAGCACATCGCCGTTGTGATCATAGACCGCGAATGTATCGCCGTGCTTCAGCGTGCGCGGGCGCTGCTCCTGCAGCGACGTCTGCGCTGGCACGAGATGCGGTCCGGATTCGGTCTGAGGCGAGTCGGCGCGTTCGCGCATGTCGTGGACGGCGGTCAATGCCTCCTCCGCGAGGGTTAGACAGCAAGCGGCCTTATATTCGATTGCTGCGCACGATGAACTGCGCGAATGGCGGCGCCGGCAGCCAGCTGTTCATAAATCTCAACATAGTCCAGCGCCATACGTTCGGCCGTAAATCGGGCTTCAAATTGGCGGCGCACGCCGCGGCGGTCCAAGTCGCCGACATGTAGCGCCGCGTCAATTGCTGCATCCATGTCATTGACGACATAGCCGGTGACGCCGTGGTCGATCACCTCGGGAACCGAGCCGCGGCCAAAAGCCACGACGGGTGTGCCGCACGCCATGGCTTCGATCATCACCAGGCCGAACGGTTCCTCCCAATCGATCGGGAACAGCAATGCCCGCGCGCCGCCGAGGAACTCCGCCTTCTGCCGCTCGGTGATCTCGCCGACATATTCGACATTCCCATGAGCGCGCACGAGCGGCGCGATCTTCTCGTCCCAATAGGCCTTGTCGGCGCGATCGATCTTGGCGGCGATCTTCAGCGGAACGCCGGTGCGCGCGGCGATCTCGATCGCGCGATCCGGGCGCTTCTCGGGAGAGATGCGGCCGAGGAACGCGAAGTAGTTGTTTCGCGGCGCGGGGCTGAAAGCGAGCAGATCGCGCGGCAGCCCATGGTGGACGGTGCCAGCCCAGTTCACTGGCGGCATCGGCCGGCGCTGCGCGTCGGAGATCGAGACGAGCGGCAGGCGCGTGAAGGTCCGGTAGAACGGCTGCAACTCCGGCAGGTCGAGACGGCCATGCAGCGTTGTCAGGGTTTTGTGCGCAAGCTCCCGCACCACCGGGGCATGGATCAGATCGATGTTGAAGTGAATGACGTCGAACTCTTTGGCCCGGCGCATCACCTGTTCGAGCAGGATCGCGTAGAAGGGCATCGCTTCGACGGGCGGATCGCAGAGGCGCAGAGCCGTCGGGCAGCTAGCGACAAGTTCGGCAGCGGTGATCGAATCCCCGCTAGAGAACAGAGTCACGTCATGGCCTTGTTCGACCAATTCCTCCGTGAGGTAAGATACGACGCGTTCGGTGCCGCCATAGAGGGCTGGCGGGCAGCTCTCAGCGAGCGGCGCAATCAGGGCAATTCTCATTGGCGCGGCTGCGGACGCTTCGTCTCGTCTTTTGGCGGCTTCGCGCCGGTCTTTGCGGGCTCGGGCGGCGGCCCGGCGTGGCGTGCGCCGCCATCCGCTTGCTTTCCGTACTGATTTGGTTGGCGACCGCCCATGCTAATCTCCTGTCGGGGCCAACGTCATAGACCCGCCCCGAGTTTCAGGGCTTACAAACGCGCAATGAACAAGCGTGACGCCACGCGCTCGGCTTGCTAGCGGTAAACGGTAACAAGGGACGCCGGGATGAAATACGCCGCAATCACCGGCTGGGGCAAATGCATGCCGCCGGCCGTGCTGAGCAACGCAGATCTTTCCACTTTTCTCGATACCAACGATGAATGGATCCGCAGCCGCACCGGCATGAGCGAGCGGCGCATCAGCCATGTGTCGGCGACCGAGATGGCGGTGGTCGCGGCCAAGCGCGCGCTGGCGTGCGCCGGCGTCGACGCGGCCGATGTCGATCTCATCGTCTATGGCAGCTGCAGCAATGACGAGCAGGTGCCCAACTCCGCCTCTGGCGTGCAGGCGGCGATCGGCGCGAGCAAAGCGGCGGCGATGGACATCAACACGGCGTGCACGAGCTTTCTCTACAGCCTCTCCACCGCCACGGCGATGATCCGCACCGGCGTCGTCAAGACGGCTTTGGTGATCGGGGTCGAACTGATTTCGCCGTTCATGGATTGGGATAACCGCAATGTCGCGGTGCTGTTCGGCGACGGCTGCGCCGCCGCGGTGGTGCAAGCGTCGGACAAACAAGAGGGCGTGCTGGGCGAGCAGCTCGGCTGCCTCGCCGATGCGCGCCAGACGCTGCGCGTGCGCGGCATGGGTTGCGCCTACAACAACCGAGGCATCACGCTGGGCGACACCGCCTGGGATTTCGACGGCCAGGAAATTTTCAAGCGCGCCGTGCAGGGCATGAGCCAAGCCAGCGCCGCGGTGATGAAGAAATGCGGCGTGACCGCGGACGATATTGATCTGGTCGTGCCGCATCAGGCGAACCTGCGCATCATCGAAGCGGTCGTGAGCCGCAGCGGCATACCGATGGACAAAGTGATGCTGACCGTCGAGCGCTACGGCAATATGAGCGCGGCCACCGTGCCGGTGGCTTTGGCGGAGGCGCTGGAAGAGGGGCGGGTGACGCCCGGCGCGCTGATCCTGATGCCTGCGTTCGGAGCGGGGCTCACGGTCTGTTCGCATCTGGTGCGCTGGGGCGACCGGGTGACGCCGCTCGGCGAGAGCGATGCGCAACTGCCGCCCGTGAAGCAGAGCGCGCTGGAGATGGTCAACGCGATCCGCGCCCGCAAAGAAGGCGCGCGCGAGCGCTCCGCAGAAGGCCTGCAGAGTGTGCGGTTGATCGAGGCGGTGTGAGCGCCAGTTAGCTGGTGTCGGGCGGGAACGCAAACACGCCCTCGTAAGCCTGGCCGCAACATTCGATGGAGAGCCGCGGGTCGTAGCGATCGAATCCGCCGACGCGCGCCGGCGTCATGGCGTAGCACATCGCCCCTTCGCGATAATGGCGGACAAGCCGGCGCATGAGGTGCGCCAGGCGCCGCGCATACGGGGCAGGATTTTCGAACACGCGCCGCAGCGCCTCGAAACGGCGCGCGAGGCGGAAGGGGGAATCCTCCGGCTTCGGAGCGGTGTGTGTTCGCGGCGGCGGCGGTGGCGGCGGCGGCCCCCACGGATTGAGGATGCGGGGCGCCCGTGCATCTGGTACACGGCGTGGATCGCGCGGCAGCGCGAGCGCGAAGCGGGCGCGCCAGGTTTCTGGGCGCGTTAAGTCGATGGCGCGCGCGCGTTCAGGCGCGCATTTATTTGCAACGTTCGTGCAAGTGCGGGCCAGGAGGCCCGCGCTCCGATCGCGCGACGGTTCAAAGTTGGAGCGCGCGCCGTCAGGCGCGCAATTGCTTGCGAGGTTGGCGCAAGTGCGGGCCCGGGGGCCCGCGCTCCGATTCTGAGACGCCGCGGGACTGTAGTGCTGCGCCATGCCGCGCAGCGGAATCTGCACCAGGCGAGGCCCGCGTGCACACGGCGGCGGCGCCAGCCGCGCCGCTTCGGCGAACAGCAGTTTGCGGACGATGTTCTCCAGCCGCGCAATACAGCCGACGATCTCCTTCCGCATCGCTAGCGTCATCAGCGCGACCGCCGCGATCTTGGCTGCGCCACCCGTCGCCGTCTGGGCGCGCGCGAACATGGCGCGCGTGCGGGTCCAGAGCGGTGTGAGGTCGAAGGGTTGAGCGATGTCGTTCATGCGCGCCATTGTAAGCGCGCGCGGGGTCGGTCGGATTGATTTTGCGGCGCTGCTTTGGATTCAGTGGCTTAGCGGACTAACGGCATGGATAGCGCGGTCATCTATCCCCGGTGTGTTGAGGTGCAGCCACGGCGCGAATATCAGCATTGCGATCAGCATTGCTATGCACGCATATCTAATTGATTTAATGAGTATTCTCTGGTGTCTGGTTGCATGATCTGTATAGCCTATACAGATAACATAGACTTGAGGAATGAATCCGTATATATAGGAGCGCTATACAGAAAAAAGCACTTTAGTTTTAGTGACTTATTAGGCGTTGGCGATCTCAACTGTATAAGGTATACATATGAGGGTCCCAGTACGCCCCAAGCCATTCAAGCAGTTACTTGGCGAGTTTGCGGGCAAAGACCCTCAGAAGCTCGTCGATCTTCTTCATCGCCGAGCGATCGTTGATGCCAAGGGCCGGTACCTCCATTGGGACGAACTGCGTCGCAAGGTTACCAACGATGACCTGTCGCCGGACGAAGCGTGGTTTGCCACGCGCGCCTCTCGTTTCGCGGCGGCTCAAACCATCCCACTAACAGACGCTGAAGGTCGCCCCTTCAGCTACTGCGAGCCGCCCGCACTGCGCGCTTCGCTTCGCTTCGCGGATCTCAATGGTGGCGGCCATCTAGGGACAGACAAGGATGGCGGCATCAGTCAGTCGGATGGCAGCCGTTATTTCACACGCTCGCTTGCAGAGGAGCCTTTCGCCAGCTCCTTCATCGAAGGTGCTGCGACCACGAGACAACGCGCCAAGCAACTCATTTATGACCAGCGTCCGCCTCGCACCCGCGACGAAATGATGGTGCTAAATAACTACTACGGCATGGAGTACGTAAAGACGATCGTCCAAGAGCCTTTGACCGTTGACGCGATACTAGAAACGCATCGGATCATCACAAAGGACTCGCTCGAAAATCAGGATGACGCTGGGCGATTGCGGCAATCCGACGATGTTCAAGTGGTGGACGAGACCAGCAACGAAATACTGCACCAACCCCCGCCGTTTGGTACGCTTTCAGAAAGGTTGCAGCGCATTTGCGATTTCGCCAACGCGGGCGATAGCCCAGAGAACTTTATCCATCCAATCGTTCGCGCGATCATTCTTCACTTCGCGTTGGCCTACGATCACCCTTTTGTTGATGGAAATGGCCGCACCGCTCGCGCTCTGTTCTACTGGTCAGCGTTAAGCGCCGGATACTGGCTTGTTGAGTACGTGTCGATTTCCAGCGTTATCGCTGAAGCCAAGATAGCTTACGGTCAAGCGTTTCTTAAGACTGAGACGGATGACGGCGATCTAACTTATTTCTTGATGCATCAAGCGCGGGTACTTCAGATAGCCATCGAACGCCTCATGAAGTATGCCGAGCGCCGCAAGCAAGAGGTAAGCGCGTTTCAAGCTGCGATAGATGATGGCGGTGAGTTCAATAGGCGACAATCAATGTTATTGAATGATGCCGCAAAAAATCGAGTGCAGGCGATCACCATCGCGGAGCACGAGAAGCGACACAAGGTCAGCAAACTCACCGCACGCACAGACCTAGAAGAGCTAGTCAGGCTCGGTTTGCTTCGGAAGAGAAAAAGGGGGCGCGCCAACCAATACCTTCCTGCACCAGACTTGGTTTCCAAGCTATCTGCGCGCCAAGGTTGACTCACTTCATTCCGGCTCAATGGGCAATCGTCGCGCCGGCCGGCGAGGCGCCGGTGGTCCATAGGCGGTTCACATCATATCCGCAGCTTCGCCATGATGACGCTGTCGCGGATGCCGAGATAGGTTTTCCAGTTGCCGCGCAAGATGAGATTTATCTCAAGCTCTCTGGGCGCCGCGCCGGTCGGCGGCATGACAGATTTGTTCGTGCAAGGCGCGGGCGAAGCGTTTGACGTCGCCGTTGCGGCGGTTGGGATAGAACACAACCTTGCCCGGGTCGCGCCCGAGCGCCTTGCGCACCGCGGCGCGGGCGGCGTCGGTCAGCCGGCCTTCGGAGCAGATGAACACCAGCCCGGAGGCGCCGCAGGCTTTCACCGCTTCGCCGATCTCCCAGGCGACGTGCTCGCTGACGTCGGTGAGGTCGATGATGGCGACGTCGACGGCTGCGAGCGACGAACACACCGCTTCGCGCCAATTGGCGTCGGAGATGCGTACGATCTCGGCGCCGCGGCCGCCCTTGCCGCGCTCTATGCGCCGCAGCAGCTTGGGCAGCGATTTGAAGTCGTCTCGCGTCTTCGAAAACATTGCGCCGATCGGGCCGGAGAGAGCGGCGATCAGCATAACGACAACCAACGTCGCCATCACGCCGAAGAAGAGCGCCGCGACCATAACGATGGCGACGGCGATCAGCCCAATGAAGGCGCCAAACACCTGGCCAATGCCTTGCTCGAATGTTTCGGCGCGGGGCATGTCCAAGATGTCGGCCTGCGCGCCGAGCCAGGCTTGCCAGATGGCGTAGGCGAGCAAGAGCGCGATCGGAATGAACAAGAGCCAGAACACCGGCGCGAGCCGGTTGCGGCGCTGTTCGGACGAGAGCTGCACGTCGCGGTCCTGCAATGTGAGCGGGCTGACGCCGTAGCGCGGCAGGCGGTCGATCACGCGCGAGGTGCGGAAGGCATTGCCGCGTTCGGACTGAAAGCGCCGGAGCCACATCGCCTGCACGCGCTGCGGCGTGAGGCCCGCCTGCACCGCGTCATAGGTCCAGCGCGCGACGATGAAGAACAGAAACGCGAACAGCGCCAGCATGCCGAGCCAGAGGAAGCCGTTCTCTTCGCCGAGATCTTCGGCAGGGTCCGTGGCGACGCGGAAGGCCACATAGGCGAGCCCGAACATCGCCGCGAGCGCCGGCAACGAGGCGAGAAAGGCGAAGAAGCCCGATACGCCGCGGTCGCGCGCGATGCGGGCGCTGGTGGTTGTGGGCATGGGCGTCCTCCCCGGGCGGAGATTAGCGCGCGATGCGGGCAAGCGCCACGCTGCTCCGACCTGGCGACGCCTTCGCCTGGAATTACGCCTTCGCCCGCTCGCTCGCGCGCTGCTTGACGCTATCGCTTCGCAACTGGCCGCAGGCGGCGAGGATGTCGCGACCGCGCGGGGTGCGGATGGGGGAGGAATAGCCGGCGCGGTTTAGGACTTCGGCGAACTTCTCGATCGTCTCCCAGTCAGAGCACTCGTACGGGGCGCCCGGCCAGGGGTTGAAAGGGATCAGGTTGATTTTGGCCGGGATGCCGGCAAGCAGCTTCACCAGCGCCTTCGCTTCGGGAATGGAGTCGTTCACGCCTTTCAGCATCACGTATTCGAACGTCACGCGCTTGGCGTTGCCGAGCGAAGGATAGGTGCGGATCGCCGCGAACAGCTCGTCGAGATTGTACTTCTTGTTGAGCGGCACGAGCTGGTTGCGGAGCTCGTCATTGGTGGCGTGCAGCGAAATGGCGAGCATGGCGCCGGTGCGCTCGCCCAGTTCCTTGATGCGCGGGGCGACGCCCGCCGTGCTCACGGTGATGCGGCGGCGCGAGATCGAGACGCCGTCGCCATCGGCGATGATACCGATAGCGGCGTCGACATGGTCGAGGTTGTAGAGCGGTTCGCCCATGCCCATGAAGACGATGTTGGTGAGCTGGCGGTCGCCGTCATTGAGCGGGCGCTCGGCGGAGGGCCATTCGGCGAGGGCATCGCGCGCGATCATCACTTGGGCGACGATTTCTTGCGCCGTGAGATTGCGCACCAGCTTCTGCGTGCCGGTGTGGCAGAACGTGCAGTTCAAAGTGCAGCCGACCTGGCTCGACACGCAGAGCGCGCCGGAACGGCCGACATCGGGAATGAACACGCACTCGGCTTCGACGGCGGGCGCAAAGCCGATGAGCCACTTGCGCGTGCCGTCTTGGCTGATCTGCTCGGTGACGATTTGGGGCCGCGCCAGCGTGTAGTGTTCGGCGAGCGTGGCGCGCAGGTCCTTGGCCACGTTGGTCATGGCGGCGAAGTCGGTCACGCCATAATGGTAGATCCAGCGCCAGAGCTGCTCGGCGCGCATCTTCGCCTGCTTCAGCTCGACGCCCACGGCGACGAGCTTCTCGGCCAGTTCGGCCTTGGTGAGGCCGACGAGGGAGGGAAGTGCGTTCGTCATCGGCGCTGCATCTTCGGCAGCGCTTTCTCCAGCGCGTCGGTCACGACTTCGTTCAACGATTGCCCGCGCGCGGCGGCAATGCTGGCGTAAGCGCGATGTAGTTCGGGGCGCGTGCGGATGTTGAACTGGCCCTTGAAGGGCTTATCCGGTTCGCGGCGCTCTGCCTCGCAATCCGCCAGATAGTAATCAACGGCGTCGCGAAACGCCTTAGCGAGACCTTTCGCCGTTGCGCTCTCATAGGTGACGAGATCGCGCAGGAAGGCGAGCTTCCCGTGGAAGACGCCATCGGTCTCGCTGAGTTCAGCGGTGCCGATATAACCCTTGTATTCAAGTTGGGTCATAGCAAACCTTCGTTCTCCAACGTTTCTTTCACATAGCGCAACGCGTACTGCCTCAGGATGCGGCCGGGATGCGGTTCATGCAGGATAAGCGTTGGCAAGCGATCACCTTTGAACTTCCGTCGCGAGCCTTTGCGTTTTTGCTCCGCGTAGCCGAAACGGGCCAACAGCCGCGTCAGTTCATCCCAGGTGAAATCCGACGGGACGGCCTTGAACCGTTCGGTGAGCTTGTCGATCCCAGCCATCAGCCTTGTAACTGATTATAGTTACAGCGCGAACCGCTTGCAAGTGCTGATGTGGGCAGGATTTTAATCAGCGTTTCAACGCGGCGCGGACGCCCTCAGGATCGCGCGCGATGACGATGAGATAGGCGCGCGCTGGCTGGTCCGGTTCGGAACGGCCCTGTTCCCAATCCCGCAGCGTGCCAAGCGGAATATGGTAGCGTGCGGCGAACTCTTCCTGCGTTAGAGCGAGGGCGCGGCGCAGCGTCTTGATGCGCGGCACGCGCTTGAGCCTGGCAAGTCGCGATCTAGTGAGCGGCGGGTTCTCCGCATCGGCAGCCGAGATGACCCTCGATGCCGTTCTAGCCGCTGTTTTCCTTGTAGTAGAGCTCTTGCTCACGTCCTGTGGCCTTGCGGGCTGAGATCAGGCGAATGTGTTCGCCGCGTTCGGTGAAGACGACGACCAGGATCATTCCATCCGCCATCGCCAGCAGGATCGTGCGTTCCTCGCCGTGAGGCCGGCTGTCGTCAATCCATTCGACGCCCAGCGGATCGCGAAAGGCTCGCTTGGCTTGATCGAACGTTACGCCGTGCTTCCGGCGGTTCTCGCGAGCTTTGGTCGCGTCCCATTCAAACTCAATCTTCACTACGGGGTTCCCGTAGTTTTGTCAATTGGGCATCGAGGGCAATGCGCGTCATGCAAACTCTCGTCCGCCAGCAGGGCTTGTTTTATGCGAAACCCCGGCGGATGTCTGGGTGATGGCGTTCAATTCAATCACCCGCCTGCGGCTGCGCTCACTGCTGACGCTGCCGCGGTTCCTGGCCGATGCGCAGGCCTCGGCAAATCAAGCTGCACGCTCGCCGGGGTTCATCGCTGGCGCCATGTTGCCGGAGGGACGCTTGGTGTTCTGGACGCGCACGGGGTGGGACAGCGAAACGGCGATGAAGGCCTACCGCGACAGCGATGCGCATCGGGCGGTGATGCCGAAGCTCATCGATTGGTGCGACGAAGCGGCGGTGCTGCATTGGGATGGCGATGTCGCCAGCGACTGGACTGAGATTTACGTGCGGATGAGCGCGCAAGGGCGCCTGTCGCGGGTGCGCAAGCCGACGAAGGCGCATCAGCAGCGCCTGTTCGCGCCGATGCGCCGCTGGGCGCCGGAACAGCCGATCAAGAAGCAAACCGGCTGAGATGGTCGAGGGTCGCGTGTCGCTTGTATGAAAATGACGCGCGGCACAGCGGGGACGGGCGGGACAAGACTGCGCCGCGCTCATTTCGAAAGGCAGGCGTGGACAGGCGCGGCGGGCCGGTTTAGGGCTCGTGCGCGGAATTGAAGGAGGGAAACATGCGTTTTGTGCTTGTGGCCGCAGCGGCGGCTTTGGCTCTGGCCGCGTGCGGCCAAGGTGGTACGGGAACGCAATTGCCGCCGGTGCAGTCCGGCGCGCAGGCGCCGATGCAACTGCCTGCGCAACAGGCGGCGCAGCAGGCAAACCTGACCGCCGAGCAACGCACACAACTCGAACAGCTGGTCGCCGGATACCTGAATAACGTGCAGCAGAATTTCGGCAGCGGGCTGTCGCCGGCCCCCGGTTTCAGCGATCACGTCGCCGGCATGCAGCCGGGCACGGACGACCGCTGGGTGGTGGACCTGATCGCCGCCACGCCGTACCGCGTTATCGGCTCATGCGACAACGAATGCTCGAACATGGACATCGAGCTGATCGACATGAACACGGGCGGCGTCGTCGCCAGCGACGTGCTGCCGGATGACTTCCCGGTGGTGGATTTCCAGCCGCCGGCGAACGGGCGCTACATGGTGCGCATGATTATGCAGACCTGCACTGTCGCGCCTTGCTACGCCGGCGCGCGCGTGCTGGCGCGGACGCCGAGCACAGGTACGCTCGGCAAGCCGTGACCGCATCAGGCGTAAGGGAAGCATTTGCGTAGACGCGGATCCTCCGCAGGCGTAGTTTTTCGCCACGCCTGCGGAGGCCTTTCATGATGCGGCAAGCTGCGCTCGCGGCCATGCTGACCTTTGCTGCGTGCAATCAAGGTTCGGGGCCGCCGTTGCCGGAGCTTCAACCGGGCGCGCAAGCGCCGTCCCGGCAGACGCCGGTCAGTGCGCCGCAGGCCGACCTTTCCGAAGATGAGCGCGAACAGCTGAACATGCTGGTCGGCGGGCGCCTTCACGAAGGCTATCGCGTGTGGGCGCCGGGATTCACGCAGGTGGACGCGGGCGAGGCGATCGCGCCGCTGCAGCCCGGGACGGATCACCGCCTCAACGTCAATCTCGTGCGCGGTGTGTCCTACCGGATCGTTAGCGCCTGCGACAACGAATGCGACGATCTCGATCTAGAACTGATTGATGTCAGCACGGGTGGCGTTGTCGCTGACGACCTGCGCACCGACACCGCGCATCGACCCATACTCGACTACACGCCGTCTAACGATGGCCGATACATCGTCCGCATCCTGTTGCAGGGTTGCTCAGTCGGACCCTGCTATGTCGGCGCGCTTCTGCTGTCGTTCGATCCGCGCCCGCCCGCAGTTGAGAACATCGCTCTGCCATCCTCGGCGGCGCGCGACATGCCCTCGGGCGGCGCTTTCGTAGAAGAACTCACGTTAGACCCGATCTTCGACTATCTGCGAGAGCGCTATGACCGCGGCTTCAACAATTACGTCGATCTTGCCTCTAGTGTGAGAGCAGGAGAGGATTTTCGCGCCGATGTCTATGCCGATGGCCGTGAGCCGTACGCCTTCATCGGCGCCTGCGACGGCTGCGGCAATCTCGATCTGGAGCTGAGCGACAAGGCGACGGGCGTCGTGATCGCCAGCGATGCGCTGTCGAACAACTACCCGGTGGTTTACCACTTGACTGCCGCAGACACCGTCTACGTGGTTCGGCTCACCCACGATTGCGCAGACGCGTGTTTGATCGGTGTGCGTGCTCTCTGGGGCGACACCACGCTGGAGCGTCAGTAACAGCAGCCCAAGCCGTAACGCGTCAAGCGTAAGGGAAGCATTCCTCGCGCGGCAGTTCGATACCGAAGTGCTGCGCGAGGGCCTCGATTTCCGGTTCGTGGCCTTCGTACGGATCGGCATTGCCTGGACCGACGATAACGATTTTGAAGTTGACCTGGTTGCGGCCTTGCGGGGGCAGCATCGCCGTGGCCAGGCCGTCCCCATCAGCTGACCGCAAGGTCAGGAAAAGCGGCATCACCTTGGCGACGTGATCCTTGAGGCCGATGGCCTGCTCGAAGGTCGGCGCGCCCAAGGGGGCGCGAAAGCTTTCCCGCGCGGCGGCCTCGTAGCGGCGGAAATACTTGTCGACGGCGTGGTTCATCAGCACCGCTTCGGCTTCGGCCTCGGCCTCGGTCTCCAGTCTGAACCAGGCTGCGCCGCCCGGCGCGTCGCACACGTACCGCATGGGCGGGAGTGTAGCGCAAACTTCGGAACAAATTATGGAGAACGCTGCGCACCGCGTGTGCGAGCGCGCGCCGTGTTGTCAGCAGGGCACGGCTTCGCTTGGCAGGCGCTTTAACTCAGCAGGGGACGTCAACCCAGACATAACGGCGGGCATAACGGTCCCATTGCCGTTCGCGGTTGGTGCATTGCGAGCGCTCGTAATAGGGATCGTAGCGGTCATCGTAGCGCCGGTCGTCGTAGCGTGGGTCGTAGTAACCCTCGTCATGATAGCCGTCGCGTCGGCACGGATCGTAGCAGCGGCGCGGCGGCGGCGCGCAGCGATCGTAGCAGCCATCGTCGTAGCGCTGCGACTGGCTTGCCATCGAGCCGATCGCCAGGCCGAGGACGAGGCCGACAACGCCGGCAGCGACAGCGTCGTCATCGTCACGGTCGCGCCAACCGCGGCGGTGATCGTAATAGCCGCCGTGATGGCCGCGGTCGTAATAGCCGTGGCCGCGGCGGTCGCGGGCGTCGGCGGCGGCCGGAGCGAGGGTGGCCACGGCGACGACGAGGGCGGCCAGCATGCTGGTGAGTTTACGGATCATGACAGAGCTCCCACGCCAACCGTGCGCCCCGGCGGCTGAATCCAACCTGAATCTAACCTGAACGAAATCCCGCCGGGCGTTGTCGGACCGCACGCGCGCCATACGTCCTTGAATATCCCAGCAAGAGAGGAGACGGCCCCATGCCTTATGTCGATGGTTTCGTGCTCGCGGTTCCGAAGAAGAATCTCGATGCTTACAAGGAGATGGCCCGCAAGGCCGGGCAGGTCTGGAAGGAACACGGCGCGATCGATTATGTCGAAACCGTCGCCGATGACGTGCCCTATGGCGAGCTGACTTCGTTCCCGCGCGCAGTGCAGGCCAAGGACGACGAGGTCGTGGTGTTCTCGTGGGCGACCTACAAGGACCGCGAAACGCGCGACAAGGTGATGAAGAAGGTGATGGAAGATCCGCGCATGAAGGACAGCATGAACAATGCGCCCTTCGACGGCAAACGCATGATCTTCGGCGGCTTCAAGAGCTTCCTGGAGCTGCACTGAGGCTTAGGCGAGCGCGCTTTCCAGTTCGCTCGCCGCCGCCAGATCAGCGCGCACGCGCAGTGTGAAAACTGAGCCGCGCCCCGGCGTGCTCTCGACGCTAATCGCCCCGCCAGCAAGCGGGCGTAGCGGGAGGTGATGGCCAAGCCGATGCCGGCGCCGTCAAAAGTGCGCGTGGAGGAATCATCGCCTTGTGAGAACGGCTCGAAAATGGTCGCGACCTTGTCGGGCGAAATGCCGACGCCGGTGTCTTGGACCGAGATGACGAGCCAATCGCGCCGGGCGTTGTGCTCGCGGCGCGCGCGGAGCGTGACTGCGCCGTTGCGCGTGAATTTGCCGGCGTTGGCCAAGAGATGCTCCAGACAGTGCCGGAGTTTCGAGGGATCGGTGCGCACGCTGATGAGGTCGTCACCCAGATCGATCGCGAGCGTG
>JBQTJK010000061.1:0-2044 GCA_052387215.1 Caulobacteraceae bacterium | reverse complement strand
CTCCGCCGTGATCTCGAACACCATGCCGGCGACACGATCAGCGTCGCTGTCGCTACGCACGACGATTGGATGGAAGCGTTTGCCGCTTTTCGCGAGCACATCGGGATCGGTGATCTCAACCAACTCTTGCTTGAAGCCGACGAGGGCATCCGGCTTGCCTTTCAGCAGGCGGCCGAACGCGGCCAGCTGCACGTTTTCCTGCTGCAGCGTGCCGTAGGAGAAGAGCTTCTCGATCCGTTCCGTCACGCGCCGTCCTCGATGAGTTGGAGCGCGCGCCTCTGGCGCGCATGCGGGCCGGAGGCCCGCGTTCCAACCTTCATACGCCGAGCTTCTTCTTCAGTATCTCATTGACGACGGCCGGATTCGCCCTGCCGCCGGTGGCTTTCATCGTCTGGCCCACCCACCAGCCGAACGCCTTCGAGTTCTTTCTTACGTCTTCGACTTTGTCGGCGTTGGCGGCCATCAGCTCATCGATGGCTTTCTCGATCGCGCCAGTGTCGGTGACTTGGCGCAGGCCTTCGCGCTCAACGATGGCGGCGGGCGCTTCGCCTGTTTCCATCATCTTCGCGAACACGTCCTTGGCGATCTTGCCGTTGATGGCGCCGTCCTCGATGAGATCGAGCAGCGCGCCGAGCTGCTCGGCTTTGACTGGAGACTCGTCGAGCCCAATCCCGCGCTTGTTCAGAGCACCGAACAGCTCCTGCGTCACCCAGTTCGCGGCTTGTTTGGCGTCGCGGCCTATGGCGACGGTTTCGAAATACGCCGCCGCTTCGCCGTCGCCGGAGAGCACGCGCGCATCGTACGCCGTCAGGCCGTAGCTCTCGATGAAGCGCTTCTTCTTCGCGTCCGGCAATTCCGGCAGTGAGGCCTTGATTTCGTCGATCCAGGCTTGCTCGATGACGAGCGGCAGCAGGTCCGGGTCGGGGAAGTAGCGATAGTCATGCGCATCTTCCTTCGAGCGCATGGTGCGTGTTTCACCAGTCGTGGCGTCGAACAGACGCGTCTCCTGGTCAATCGAACCGCCGCCTTCCAGAATTTCGATCTGACGGCGCGACTCGTATTCGATCGCCTGCATCATGAAGCGGGTCGAGTTCACGTTCTTGATTTCGCAGCGCGTGCCGAACTCCTCGCCCGGGCGGCGCACGGAGACGTTCACGTCGGCGCGCATGGAGCCTTCCTCCATGTTGCCGTCGCAGGTGCCGAGCGCGCGCACGATGGCGCGGACCTTGTTGAAGTAGGCCGCCGCTTCTTTCGGTGAGCGCATGTCCGGGCGCGAGACGATTTCCATCAGCGCGACGCCGGCGCGGTTGAGATCGACGAACGTCTCGCTGGGCGAAAGATCGTGGATCGATTTGCCGGCGTCTTGCTCGAGGTGCAGGCGTTCGATGCGGATCGTGACCGCCTCTTCGCCGTCCGGCTCCACTTCGATCTCGCCCTCGCCGACGACCGGATCCTTGTATTGGCTGATCTGATAGCCCTGCGGCAGATCGGGATAGAAATAGTTCTTCCGGTCGAACCGGCTCCACTTGTTGATCTGCGCATTGAGGCCGAGCCCCGTGCGGATGGCCTGCTCGACGCAGAACTTGTTGATCACCGGCAGCATGCCCGGCATCGCCGCATCGACGAGCGAGACGTGGCTGTTCGGTTCACCACCGTAAGCGGCGCTCGCGCCGGAGAAGAGCTTGGCCTTCGACGTCACCTGGGCGTGCACTTCGAGGCCGACAATGATTTCCCATTTGCCCTTGTCGCCGGCGACAAGCTGATCAGGGCGGGCGGAGCGGACGTCGAGTTCAGTCATGAGCGCCATCTAATGGCTTCGGCGGGCGCCGTCACCCCATGCGTGGGGTGACACACACCCATACGCAGGCGTTCGGAATAATAAGCGCGCAGATACGCCATGGGTGTGTGTCACCCATGTGGAGGGCGGGAACGCGAACGTGTCGCGTGAAAGAAAGGGCGCGAAAGAGACGCAAGCGCGTTCGCGTTCCCGCGATCGGCTTTGCATGAGCCTTAGCCCCGGCGCAGGTCTTCGCTGCGTGAAGCT
>JBQTJK010000060.1:0-2949 GCA_052387215.1 Caulobacteraceae bacterium | reverse complement strand
GCTGCGGGGCATGCGGCGCGTCCCGCCGTTGGGCGCGAAACGCGACGGCGCGCTCCGTCACGTCGTTCAGCAGCGAGTGCAGATTGTCGGCTGTCATTGAGTCCTCCGCGGGCGTCATAGAACATCGCTGTGCTGCGGGCACCCGCCAATCCGGCATGCTACTCGTCCCGGCCGGTCTATCTCGACTTATCTTGGCGCCTGCGGAGGCGCATCGGCAGAGGGGTGGGCGTCGACTGCCGCTGGCTCTTCGGACCAAAATCGCTATTGCTTTTCGCCGCCCAGTTGTGTTTGTACAACTCGCACCTGCGGCGGGGCGAAGGGCTTGGATGGGGTTGTTCAGCTTGAGGCAGAGCGGCCAACTGCGCCGATCAGCGCTGCGGCGCTGGATGGCGCTCGCTTCGGCTTTGACCGAGCTCATCCGCAGCGTTCCGCTCGACGCGTCATTCACTTAACTCAGCTCATCGTCGTACTTCTGTCGATCGCTGGCGCGGTGTGGGCCTTTCGCGCTTCACTAGACCTCACACTGACCGTGCTTCACTATACAGCGATGGCTTTGTTCGCGGTCGCGCTGTTGTGGCGACTTGTGGCGGCGAGCAATCTCGCTCCTCTGCTTTGGCGGCTGGCAACGCCGTCGGAGTTTCCCATCTACACGATCCTTTGCCCGCTATATCGCGAGGCCAACGTCGCGCCAGATCTCGCCACCGCGCTGATGCAGCTCGACTATCCCACCGACCGCTTGGACCTAAAGCTGCTTGTCGAAGGGGACGATCCCGAAACCATCGCCGCAGCGTCCGCCGCGGCCGAGGGGCCGCACATTGAAGTAGTAGTCATTCCTCCATGCTCGCCGCGAACTAAGCCAAAGGCGTTGAACGTCGGCCTCGCGCGCGCGCGCGGCGAGTACGTTGCTGTTTATGACGCTGAAGACCGCCCTCATCCGCAACAATTACGGGCCGCGCTAGCGGCTTTCGAAGATGGCGGCGAGAGACTGGCCTGTGTGCAGGCGCCTCTGCGCATCGACAACAGCGAAGCGTCCTGGATCGCACGCCAGTTTGCGGCCGAGTATGCGATCCAATTCCGCGAAATATTGCCGCTGCTCGCGCGGCTTGGTTTGCCGCTGCCGCTGGGCGGGACCAGCAATCACATTCGCACCGCCGTGCTGCGAGAGATTGGCGGCTGGGATCCGTATAACGTCACCGAAGACGCTGATTTGGGCTATCGCCTGGCGCGTGACGGCCATGCCGCGGGCATCATCGGCCCGCCGACGTCCGAAGAAGCGCCGGTCACATTGGGAGCATGGTTGAGCCAGCGCTCGCGCTGGATCAAGGGCCATTTACAGACCTGGCTCGTGCTAATGCGTAACCCATTTCGAACTGCGCGCGAGATGGGGTTTTGGCCATTCATGTCGATGCAGCTCATACTCGCAGGCGGATTGATCGCGGCATTCGTGCACGGTCCACTAGCCTTCATCGTGCTCACAGCGATGCTGTCGCCCTACGACCTGTTGTCGCCCGCTGATTTCGCGCTTGCCCTGTCGGGCTATTGCGTCGCTGTATTTGCCGCCCTTTCCGCAAGCGCATTATCGGGTAATTTGAGCCACGCGCGCGCGGCACTGACGATGCCGCTCTACTGGCCGCTGTCGACACTGGCCGCGTTGCGCGCGCTCCTAGAACTGCTGTTTCGTCCACATCATTGGTCAAAGACCGCACACGGGGTTTCGCTTAGACCGGCGCCGGCGCCTCAGCGCAGCGAGGCGAGCATGCCGCACATCGCCTCGACGTCCGCTTCGGCCTGATGCCACGATACGACGAGGCGCCCCTCGCCAGAGCCTTCTGATGGCCAATCATAGAACAAGGCGCCTGCCTCGCGCAGTTTGGCAAGGCCCGCCACGCCTGGTTTGATAAAGACCTGATTGCTCTCGACCGGCCCGGAGAGGCAGCTCGCCGCCGCTTCACCAAGCTTCCGCGCCAAAGCGTTAGCGCGTCCGGCCAGCCTCAGCCACAGGCCGTCATCAAGATAGGCCAGCAGCTGCGCGGCCGCGTAGCGGCTCTTCGAGAACAGGTGCCCGCTGCGCTTGCGCCGGCGTGCGATCTCCTCAGCCAGCGTGAGATCGAAACACACGATCGCCTCCGCAGCCAAAGCACCGTTCTTGGTTGCCCCGAACGAAAGCAGATCGACGCCAGCCCGCCACGTGACGTCGGCGGGTCTGCAGCTAAGTGCGGCAACGGCGTTGGCAAAGCGTGCGCCGTCCATGTGAAGAGCGAGCCCCGCGCGCTTGGCGACCTCGCCCAGAGCCGCGAGTTCGGCGGGGCGATACACAGCACCGCGTTCCGTTGTTTGCGATACCGAGACAGCGGCGGGTTTGACCGCATGGATGTCGCGCGCATTGCGGGCGATACATTCCTCCAGCGCCGCCGGCGTGCACTTCGCCGCCTCGCCCTCCATCAGAATGAGCTTGGCGCCGGCGGAGAAGAACTCGGTCGCGCCGCATTCGTCGCGCTCGATGTGCGCCTCGCGATCGCACAGCACGGCGCCCCAAGGCGGAATCGCACTGGCCAGCGCAATCGCATTCGCCGCCGTGCCGCTCGCAACGGTGAACACGCGCAGGTCTCGTTCGAACAATACGCCGAACGCCTCATCGAGACGCTTCGACCAATCGTCTTCGCCGTAAGGCGCAGCCGCGCCTTGGTTGGCGGCCTTCAGCGCGGCGAGAATTTCCGGCGCCGCCGGCGCTGTGTTGTCCGAGCAAAAGTTCATAGCGTCTTACCTCGCGCCGGCCGCTGGCAATGCTTCCTTCACACTCGCGGCCTTTGCATCAATCTTCGTTTCAAAACAGCACGAAATCGCGCCGTTACCAACGCTTGCTTTACGGAGCTGCGCTAGCGTTACCACGAAATTAGCCATCGGGGTGGGCGGTGCAATACTTCATCAACCATGCGGCGATCGAACGAG